>NZ_JAMZGM010000034.1 GCF_024158605.1 Sebaldella sp. S0638
TATGATCTGGTAAATAAATATGTATCTCCATACTTAAAAGAAATGGAAGTAGATCATGAAGTAATAATACAAAGTGAAAGGTTTTCTAAGTTACCGGATGAAATAAACAGAATAAGTACAAAAGATGATATTATTGTATCATTTCACTTAAATTCTGTGGATTACAATGAAGGAAACGGAGTAGAAGTATTTTATTATCCTACGAGCTCAAAAGGTAAGGAGTTAGCCAAATTAATGCTAGATGCTAACCTATGTATAACCAAATTAAAAAACAGAGGAATAAAGCCAAATATGAGTGGAGCGAGAGGACATGCATTATTCCAAAAAACAAAAGCAACGGCAGTATTAATAGAAAGTGGATTTATATCAAATGACAGGGATATAGCCACGCTTAATGCTGTACAGGAACAACTGGGGAAAAGTTATGCCCAGGCAATAGCAGAATATATAAAGGGCTAGAAAGCAAGAAAATAAAGGGTGTCCTTAAAATGATGATTAAGGCCATCCTCTAAAAATATAAAGAAAGAGGTATCAAAAATGAAAATATATATAATATTGGCAGTAGTAATAGCAGTAGCAGGAATATATTTCCTGTACAAGAAAAAGAAATTAAAAGACATTACTGAATATCTGGTAAAAATGTTAGATATCAAAGGTGGTAAGCTATTAAATAAGGTAAAACTGGCAGTCCTTCTGAATACTTTAAGAGCATGGGTATTAAGCAGTACAAGAAATAAAGTCTGGAAATTTATAATAGAATTATTCTGGCCGGAAATAGATTTACTGGAAGTAGCAAAAGAAGTAGTAGTTACAAATAATAAGGACAGTGTAATAAACAGCATACCAGATGTAATAGTATCAAAAACAGTGGATAATATACTTAATAATACTAAATATACAACAAAGGATTTCAATACTTCAACAAACCTTAAGATAACAGAAAAGGACAGGGGATATCTAGAAGGATATATAGAAGGGCAGATAAATAAGTTAGAAGAAGCCAGAGTAGGAATAAAAACGGGGATAAAGTGGTAGAAAGGAGCAGGAGATGAGCAAATTGGATTTGACAATAATAACAACAGGAGTACTGGCAATATTTACATATCTGTTCGGAGCCTTTGATATATTAATACAGGGGGCTTTTATGTTCATTGTATTGGATTTTACAACTGGACTGGTAAAAGCATGGCATAACGGAGTCGTAAGTAGTAGCAGAAGTAGGAAAGGCATACTAAAGAAAACCATGTTTTTATCAATGATATTAATAGGTCATTGGCTAGATAAAGCGAGTTTGATATCTGATAATGGAATGAGTTTTAGAACGCTGGTATTGGTGTTTATAATAGCAAATGAGGGAATATCAATATTGGAAAATATTTCAGAAATGGGAGTACCGATACCGGAGTTTTTGAGAAAAGTATTTGAGAGATTAAATAAGGAAGATGAAGAACCTGATTAATTATTGGGTTCTTTTTAAGAAGACTTGCTTTGCGCATACAAGTTAAAGACAAAAATAATAAAAGTATTATACGATAAAATAATTTTATAGAGAAGTGTGAAGAAGAAAGTAGCATGTGTGTAATCACTTCTCTTAGAAGAGCCTTTAAAGGCTCTTTTAATATAAAAAGACCTCCCAATTAAAGGGAGGTCAGCCAAAAAACGTGGAGACGTTCTTAAATGACAGTTAGCTATTTATCTATTTTCAATTCATATACCTTCTATAATATTTTACCATACAAACTACAAAAAGTCAAGAATTAAATTCATATATAATAAAACCTCCCAATTAGGGAGGTATCTCAAGGAGTTAAAATATAAAACTGTTTCACTACTTGTTATTTATCTCATGCCAATATATTTTTACCATACAAATTAAAAAAGTCAATAGTTTTTATTCAATATTTGACGAATAAAAAAAAATGAGGTAATATCATATTGCAAAGAGACTAGGGGGAGCTTTCTTTTGTAGACATTTTGAATAAAGGTTTTTTTTATTTGTAATAAACGTAAATAAATTTATAGGAAAAGGCAAAAAGAAATCATGGGTAATTATTGGAATTATAATTGTCTTTATAAATTGAAAATAGTTAGAATTTGTACAGAATATAGTAGAATTATAATGCTCTGAGGAGTTTTATATTACTTTTTAATTGACTAAGGACATAAAATTTCATATAATTAATCAATGGTTAGTATAGATTTTTAAAGATATTATACGCAAAAGCCCAGTATTCTTAAGGGTGCTGAACTTAATTTTATGGAGGTATCCTATGTTGAAAGTAATAGAGAGGGATGTGGAAACGACAATAGATTATCAATTGAAAAATTTAAATTGGAAAGATCTTAGAACTGATCCTGAAAGAAATGTATTTAAGCAACAAGCTAAAACAGAGGAACAAAATAAAAAATTAGGAAGTTTAAAGCCTGATTATGTATTATATAAATCAAATAGCAATCAACCTTTAATAGTAATAGAAGCAAAACGGCCAGGAGAGAATATAAATAATGCAATTATTCAAGGTAAAAAATATGCAGATATAATTGAGGCACCCATAGTTATAGCAACAGATGGTGTGTTTACAAAAACACTATATAAGGACGAAATGAAGCCATTAATTATTAATAATGAGGAAGTTGATGAGCTAATAAGAGAAATAACTGCATTGAAATTTTTAAATGAGGGATCATATGAAGTAAGTACGCTTGATAAGAAAGTGATTCAATCCCGTTCAGAACTAATAAATATATTCAAACAATCGAATGATTATTTAAGAAGTGAGGGTTTGACTGCGGGAGTGGAGAGATTTAGTGAGTTCTCAAACATTCTGTTCTTAAAACTTATAAGTGAGTTAGAAGATATTAAAGATGAACTAAATAGTGTTTATGAGCAAAGTATTATTGAAAGAGAATACAGATGGAATTTTTTTAAAAATAAAAAAGGAATAGAATTATTAGACTATGTGAATAATATCGTTTTAAAAAAATTTCAAGATAAATATGATAAAACTATATTTCAACCATTGTTAATAAAAAATCCATATACTTTAGAAAGAATAGTTGGACGATTGGATGATCTTCAGTTAACCGATATTAATTCAGATGTAAAAGGTGATGCGTTTGAGTATTTTTTGCGTTCCTATAACTCTGGGAGCAAGGATTTAGGTGAATATTTTACACCCAGACATGTTATAAAAACTATGGTTAAATTATTAAGCCCCCGGTTAGGTGAAACTGTTTATGACCCATTCTGTGGAACAGGTGGGATGCTAATAGAAAGCTTTAAGCATATTAGAAATTCTATTCCTCAAAACATAAAAGCGATTAATTTATTAAGAAAGGATACAATTTTTGGGAATGAAATAACTAATACTGCAAGAATAACTAAAATGAATATGATTTTAATGGGAGATGGGCATAGTAATATACAAAGAAGAGATAGTTTAGCCAATCCTGTTGAAAGTAAACATGATATAGTTATTACAAATATTCCTTTTGCCCAAACAACAGAATACGGTCATCTATATGATGTTCCAACGAATCAAGGCAATAGTATATGCGTACAACATGCTTTGAAGGCCTTAAAAAATACTGAGAATTCTAGGGCAGCCTTAGTAGTACCAGATGGTTTTTTATATGATAGGAAATACATGAAGACCAGAAAGTTTATAATGGACAGGCACCAATTAAAGAGTGTAATCTCTTTACCAGCAGGTACTTTTAAACCCTATACCGATGTTAAAACAAGCATACTTTTATTTAAAGGTTCCAAAAATCAAGACAAAAAAATATGGCATTTTGCAGTAAAAAATGATGGATACACTTTTAATTCAAAAAGAGAAAAAAAAATAGGTGTCAATGATTTAGATATTTTGATATCAGAAAGAAATAATAATAATGTTGATGAAAAAATTGAGTTCGGTTTCAACTTGTTGGATTTAAAAGATGTAAAAAGTAATGATTATCGATTACTAATAAATGATTACATTTCATATAAGATCGAAAGTAATCATAGAATTGAGAGTTTAGGAAATTTGATATTTGAAAAGAAAGAAAAAGTTAAATCTTTAGATATGGATATATGGACTGTAAGTAATACAGAGGGGTTTGTGAAACAAGAAGAAGTATTTTCTGAAAGGGTGGCTTCTAAGAATATTAGTAACTATAAAATAGTTGGAGAATCTGAATTTGCATATAATCCTTCAAGAATAAATGTGGGCTCAATTGCTTTAAATGAGAGTAATAATTTAGGATGCGTTAGTCCCATGTATGT
The DNA here is from genome assembly GCF_024158605.1 of Sebaldella sp. S0638. Classification (NCBI taxonomy): domain Bacteria; kingdom Fusobacteriati; phylum Fusobacteriota; class Fusobacteriia; order Fusobacteriales; family Leptotrichiaceae; genus Sebaldella; species Sebaldella sp. S0638. Next base: position 4,271 of record NZ_JAMZGM010000034.1, read on the forward strand.
TGTTTTTGCATGTGATAATAAAAAACTTTATCCAGCATATTTGAAGCATATATTAAAACATGAAAAACTAAAGAAAATAATCCTTGAAAAAGCATATGGTAGTGTTAGAGATACTTTGAAATTTTCTGACCTATGCGAAATAGAAATTCCGTTACCCTCGATTCAGGAACAAAAAATGATCGTATCAGAAATTAATAATTGTGCTCAAATTATAGATGCCTCGGTTTCTATTGTGAAAAATTATAAACCATTTTTAGAAATAAAACCTGATTGGGAAATATACAAATTAGATGAAATATGTGATTTTGAATATGGTTATACTGATACATCAAATACAGACGGTAATGTGAGATATATTAGAATAACTGATATTGATTTTGACGGAACTCTTAAAAAAGAAGAGTCTAAGTATATAAGAAGCAATAATAAAAATGAAAAATTTAAATTGACACAGAATGATTTACTTGTGGCAAGAATTGGAGCTACTTATGGGAAGACTTTACTTTTTGATTCAAATGAAGCTGCTGTTTTTGCATCATACTTAATTCGCTTAAAATTAAATAAAAAAGTTTTGCCCAAATATTATTTTTATTTCTCTTTAAGTGATTATTATTGGGAACAAGTCAGATTGCTTGTTACAGGTGGGGCACAGCCACAGCTTAATGCAAACAGACTGAGTTTATTGAAAATTCCAGTTCCTACTTTGAAAGAGCAACAAAAGATAATTGATCAAATTGATAAAGAGAGACATCTTGTAGAAGCATCTAAAGAAATAATAGAAATTTTTACTCAAAAGATTCATGGTAAAATCAATAGACTTTTTGAAAGCTAGCCAATTTAAGCACTCTACACGGGTGCTTTTTATTATATTGAAATTTAGGGCTTGACATTATAACTTTTTGTGATATAATTGTATTACTAAAACAAATACAAAACGAAATATAGGAAGGAGGAATCATGAGCGAAAATATATCAGATAATGATCAGAAGACAAGTTTAAAATCTTTTCGATTGAAGGAAAAAACGATTGAAAACATTTTAGAACTTACGAAAGTTTTTAAACTGACTCAAGCAGAAGTTATTGATAAAAGTGTAGATTTTTTTTATGGGCGGTATGATCAATTAGAAAAGATAAGTAAGACTTTACATGAAGAGGATTCAGTTACTTTGTATAACACTACAGATTATAATATGTATACAGAGTTTTATATTTTCAAAGACGAAAATGCTAAAAAGAATGGGTATACTTACAGTTGCCATTTTAAAATAAATGATCTGAAACCAATACATCTGTATATACGAAAAATTTCAGATTTATACGATTTAGGACTAAATAAAGATTTTAATATGGCTAAAAAAAATGTAAAATTTAATTTTCCAATATCGGAAGAAAAATAAAAAGTCGGTTCTCGTAAAACCGACTTCAATTGGAGATATAATATACCTCACACATCGAGTATATTATACTCCAAAATTTGAAAAAAATCAAACTTGGAGGTAAAATTATGAAAATCGTAAAAAAAGAAGTGAAATTTAACAGTGATAAAGTATTGGCTGTTATGAAAGATGGGAAACTGTATGTTGGAGTAAGTAATATTTGTTTAAATTTAGGAATGTCACAGGATATGAAGCGTAGACAAGTTAAAAATATTCAAAGTGATATTGTACTTAGGAAAGGGTGTGTCAAATTTGACACAGGGGTATTTGATAAGTATAATCAGGCATTAGCGATAGAACTTGACTATTTACCGTTATGGTTGGCAAAGATTAGAATCACACCCAATATGATTGATGAAAAAAAAGAGTTGGCAAAAAAGCTCGTAGATTACCAACTCCATGCCAAAGATGTCCTTGCAGCAGCTTTTCTGGATAAACCTAAGCAATTATCACTACCGAAACCAAAAGAACATAAAATAATAAAGAAATACTATAATGGTGTACCTGTTATGGGGACAGTGGATTTAGCATTTCTTACAGATAGAGGCTTGATAGTTCTGTATAATTAAAAATAATTCTTGACACGACATGTAGATGTGGTGTATATTAATTATGTAGTTAGGAGGTGTGAGCTTGGAAATGAAAAGGACTCAAATATACCTACCCGAAGAGCAAGTAAAAGAGCTGAAATATATAGCTATAGAAGAAGAAACTAATGTAAGCGAAATAATTAGAAGGCTGGTAGATGAATATTTGAGTAAACGAAAAAAATAGCCTTTACAGTGGTGTGTAAAGGCTATATGTGAGGTATTGTTATAATACCTAACCAACAATTGTATTATAACAAATATCCTCTGAAAAATCAATTTCATAAAAATCGGAGGAATTAAAATGGAAAAATTTGAAATATTTAATAATGAAAAATTGGGAAAAGTAAGAACAGTTACAATTAACAATGAAATCTGGTTTGTATTGACTGATATCTGTAAAATTTTAGGAATAAAAAATATTACTCAAATGGCCAGTAGATTAGACGAAGATGAACGGTCTATGTTTAACATAGGTCGTCAGGGGAAAGCCAATATAATCAATGAAAGTGGTTTGTATAAAGTACTTTTCAGAAGTGACAAACCAGAAGCAAAAGAATTTTCAAACTGGATCACGAAAGAAGTTATACCAAGCATCAGAAAAACTGGAAAGTATGATATTAATCAACCAAAACAACTAACATTACCAAAACCAAAAGAACATAAAATAATAAAGAAATATTATAATGGTGTGCCTGTGATGAGTATGAGGGATTTAGCGTATCTTGTAGGATGCTCCCTTTATACTGTACACCATTATGCCGGAGAAAATAAAGTTCTGATAAACGGTCACAAGATGGTAAATTTTAAAAAAGAAAACCCTAATTTACCGAAAACACTAGCCAATATGGTGATTCTCTACAGGGAAGAGGTAATAAGTATTATAAGAAGAACAGGTACACTTGGGAGATTACAAAATCAAATATCAGCTTATTTTGACAACATTACACCTGAGGTATCAGACGAGGGGACAGAACACCCCATTGCAGACCAAAATATGAAAGCAGAAAAGCTTCTGCAGGTTCTCCCACATATTACAGAAGAAGGTTTGAAAAATCATGTGGTCACAGAAGTGATTCGACTTATAGATAATAAGATACTGGAAGAATACAAAAATGGGAGCCTTGGTATGAGATTTATAGATAGTAGTGAGAAGATAATTGAAATGCATGAGTTTAATAATTTCAAAATGACTTTAGTGAAAACTGATAAACCTATAGAAGAATTCATTAGTCCAAACTATACAGTGTCAAATGTACAGGGTAATAAATTAATTGTTGAAAAAATTAAGTGATTTAAAGTATAATGAGTTAGACCAGTTATAAAATGTCAAGGAAAAAAATAATAATTTTAGCAATGTTTCTTGTCTTATTAGTTGACTGCAGTAATGTTTATCAAGCAGAGAAGAAGCCTAGAAAAGTAAATTATACATGCCCTTATGACTCAGCTTTAACGATTGAGTATAGCGCAGATGGGAAAACTGCTATATTGAGAGATCAGCAGGATGAGACATTTGATTTCAAAAGAAAGGTTTCAGCAAGTGGTGCTTATTATGAAAGTGACAACGGAGTTAACTTCCATGAAAAAGCAGGAAAGCTTCTTATAGAATTTGTAAAAGATAATACTGTTGAGTGTAAAGAATATAAAAAATAAGACCGGATTTTTCCGGTCTTTTAAAATACTCGGAATTATATCGCACAATTTCAACATCTGACATACAGCAGACAAAAGTATGTTCTAGGCTATGAAAATAGTTAGAACACAATTATTTCTTAAATAATGTATTAGAATATCCTTATAAAAACAGCTTTGGGAACAATAAAATACAATAAGAAATCGGAAAACGCATGTTTGTTAAAAAAAACTAATAAAAAAGAAAGGTAAAATATTTAATTATCTAAATAAAATTCAAAATGGATTGATAATCAAAATTATGATATAATGAAAGTAAATTATTTTTTTTGTGAGGAAATAGAATGAAATTTTCAGTATTAGGGAGCAGCAGCAGCGGCAATTCCAGTTATATAGAGATGGGTAATAAAAGATTTTTAATTGATGCAGGTTTCAGCGGAAAGAGGACAATAGAAAAACTGGAATCAATAGACAGAGATATAAGTGATATTAACGGCATACTGATAACACATGAACACAGCGACCATGTGCAGGGACTGGGGGTACTCAGCAGAAAACACGACATACCGATATATATTTCCAGACAAAGTTATTACAGTATAAAAGAAAAGATAGGGAAAATAGAGGATAAAAATCTTAATTTTATAGAACAGGACTTGATATTCGGGGAATGTTTCGTAAAGAGCTTTGATGTAATGCATGATGCAGAGAGATGTCTGGGGTTTTCATTTGAATATAACAGTAAAAAACTTACTTATGCAAGTGATATAGGATTTGCAGATAAAGTAGTAAAAGAGAATTTTAAGAACAGCGATGTTATTGTTCTTGAAAGTAACTATGACCTTAATATGCTTATGAACGGCCCGTATCACTGGAATCTGAAAAACAGGGTGAAAAGTAAAAACGGCCATTTATCAAACGGGGAAGCAGCGAAATTAATTACAGAAGTAGCAACAAGCAGACTGAAAAAAGTATATCTGCTTCATATAAGCGGTGATAACAATACTCCCGAACTGGCGTATAATACAGTAAAGGAGCTTTTAGACAGGGAAAGAATCAATGTGGAGCTGGAAGTGGTAACTGAGAAAGCAACAATTATATATGAGGTATTATGATGAATATTTGGGATGAACTGGAAATGGAAATAAATATATGCCACAAATGCCCCCTTGAAAAAGTGAGAAGCAATCCAATACTGGGAAAAGGGGACAAAACAAGCAAAGTAATGTTTATTTTGGATCAGATAAGTGAACAGGAAGATAACAGGGGAATACTTTTGATAGATAAAAAAGGGGAGTATTTTTTGAAATTTCTTGAGTTTTCAAAATTTGAGACTGATAAGGTATATATGACAAATCTTTTTAAATGTACTGCCAGAGGGGAACTTGCCGAAAAGAGGATAATAAAGGCATGTGAAGAATATCTGCTCGCACAGATAGCGCTTGTGAATCCCCAGATTATAGTAACAGTAGGTGAACTGGTAACAAGGCAGTTTATAAAAGAAGATTTTAATGATATGAGAGACATTGTAGGAAAGGAATTTCCTTACGCAGGGGGGATAAGAATACTTCCTGTTTATGATTTGCTGTATTTATTCAAAGCTACTGACAAGGAAAAATGGCAGCTGGTAAAAATACTGGAAAAGCTGAATAAAATACTGGAATCTTAAAGTGAAAAATTACAATAAAATTGATCAAATAAGGTAAAGAAAACCGGAAGTATCGCATAAAAGCATAATGATCCGGAAAACCAGAAGGAGAAGAAATAAATGATAGGAATAGGAATAGTAGGACTTCCTAATGTAGGAAAGTCTACTTTATTTAATGCAATTACAAAAACACAAAATGCCGAGGCGGCAAATTATCCGTTTGCAACAATAGAACCAAATATAGGAATGGTAAGTGTACCTGACACAAGACTGGATGAACTGGCAAAGATAATAAACCCGCAGAGAACAATGGGAGCAACTGTAGAATTCATAGATATAGCAGGACTTGTAAAAGGAGCTTCAAAAGGTGAAGGACTTGGAAACCAGTTTCTGACAAATATCAGAAATACTGCTGCAATATGTCAGGTAGTAAGATGTTTTGATGATCCCAATATAGTACACGTAGAAGGTTCTGTAGATCCCATAAGAGATATAGAAACTATAAATGCAGAACTTATTTTTGCTGATTTAGACACAGTAGAAAGAGCTATGCAGAAAAATATAAAACTGGCAAGAGGCGGGAATACAGAGGCAAAATCGCTGGTAGCTGTTTTAGAAAAATGTAAAAAAGAACTTGAAGAATTTAAACTGCTGAAAAATTTTGAATTTGACGAAAATGAAGAAGAACTTCTAAAAACATATCAGCTCCTTACAAAAAAGCCTATGATGTTCGCAGCCAATGTATCAGAAGAAGATTTGGCAAAAGGGACTAATGAATATGTAGAAATAGTAAGAGAATTCTCAAAGCAGTATGACAGCGAAGTAGTAGTTTTTTCAGCTAAAGTGGAAGCAGAACTTATAGAAATAGAAGACGAAGAAGAAAGACAGGAATTCATAGACGAACTGGGAATAACAGAGCCAAGTCTTAACAGACTTATAAGAGCCGGGTTTAAGCTTCTTGGGCTTATAACGTACTTTACAGCAGGTGAAAAAGAGGTAAGGGCATGGACAGTAAGACAAGGAACAAATGCACAGAAGTCCGCGGGAGAGATACACACAGACATACAAAAAGGATTTATCCGAGCAGAAGTAGTAGCTTATGATAAGTTCATAGAGAATAACGGCTGGCAGGGTTCTAAGGAAAAAGGAGCGATGAGACTGGAAGGTAAGGAATACATAGTAAATGACGGAGACGTGATGTATTTCAGATTTAATGTTTAGGATAAAAAGGAGAACAAAGAATGAAATTTGATATTAAACAGCTCACACTGGATAATCTGATGAGAATTTTGGAAAAGCACGGTTTGAATATAATAGTGGCTCTGACTGTGTATTATGTGGCAAGATACGGTAAAACATATATTGACAAAGCAGTTAACAAGTTTTTGGAAAAAAGCCGTATAGAGAGAAGCATATCAAGTTTTATAAAATCAATTTATTCACTCATATATTATGTGATTTTATTTTATATAGTTATAGATATAGTAGGTATAGATCTTTCATCAATAACTACATTATTAGGAGCTTTGGGAATTGTTCTCGGTTTTGCCTTTAAGGAAACACTGGGGAATTTTTGCGGAGGATTGATGATTCTTGTATTTAAGCCTTTTAAAATAGGACATGTGGTGGAATACGGAAAATATACCGGTGAGATAATATCAATAGAATTATTTTATACAAGAATGAAAAATTTTCAAAATGAACTGATAATTATTCCAAATGGGATAGTCACAAACAATGTAATTAGAAATTTATCAAAAAATAAAGTGAGAAGGCTCGATCTGACCTATGGTGTAGGCTACAAAAGCGATATACGCCAGGTGAAAAAAATATTGGATGAAATAATAGCCGGACATCCAAAAATTCTTAAAAGTCCGGAGCCTGTTGCAAGATTAGGTGAAATGGGTGATTCCGCATTAAAATTTGTTGTATATGTTTATGTAAAAAATGAAGATTATGGAATTGTAAAATATGATTTGAATGAGGGAATAAAAATAAAATTTGATGAAAATAATATAGAAATCCCATTTCCGCAAATGGATATATATATCGGCAAGAAAGAGAGTGATGAGATTGGAAGTTAAGCTTTTTGTAAATATGGATACACAGGGAAACACTTATCTGGTTATAGATGATGAAAAAAACTGCTGTGTAATAGATCCCGGAAGTCTGAAAATGAAAAAAATAGTTGCATATATGAAAGAAAACGATCTTAATCTTACCGGAATACTTCTTACACACGGTCATTATGACCATATAATAGGTGTTCCTGATATAATTGATTATAAAAAGGTTCCTGTTTACATAGGAGAGAAAGACATTGAGTTTTTATATGATTCTACATTATCATTGTCTTTATGGTATGATCTTGATTTTAGACTTTCCAAAAATGTGGAAGTAATAGGAGTTAATGAAGGAGATAAGGTATGCGGGCTTGAAGTGATTGCCACTCCGGGGCATACTCAAGGCGGTGTATGTTATCTAAACAGAGAGGAGAAGTTTCTGTTTTCCGGAGATACTATTTTCAAAATGACATACGGAAGAACAGATTTTCCCAGCGGAAGTCTTTCGGCACTAAGAAAATCAATCAATAAAATAATGGAACTGGACGGAGATATAGTAGTTTATCCCGGACACGGCGGAGAAACTGAAATAAAGGAAGAAAGAGTTTATCACGTTTTCAGTTAGGAAAATAAGAGTATAAATTATTAAAATAAAAAATGAGGGTACTTCTAAAAAGAAACCCTCATTTTATTTGTTAAAATATTTTTTGATTACATTAAAATCCAAATTTGTAGTTTAGACCAAATAAAATAGAGAAATTACCGCTTCCTCTTGTAAGCGGACTGTCTGATATTTCATTGGAATATTGGTTATATTCTCCTGAAAATATAAGTTCCACATTATCGGTAATATTGGAATATCCTTTAATACCTGTAGCTATTTTGTAAGAACTTCCCGGAACATACGGGTCAATATTAGTCAGTTTTGCTGCTTCACTGTCTGTAATTCCGAAATAATAGTTGGTATAGTTCTGACTGAAATACTGCATATTTATAAAAGGAGCCACAAGAGTATTTTTCCCCAGCGGGAGAGGCTGTGCGACCTCAAGTCCTGCAAGAGTCCCGTTACTTTTATTAAGTATGTCTGTGGAAACAAAACCAGTGAAAGTAACCTTAGTAGGACCTGCAAAATACCACCCTCTTAATCCAATATGAAGATCATCTTTCCTGTCATCCATATTTTTCAGATAGTCCTTAAAATCACCGGAATCATAACCTGTAAAAAGATTATACCTTCCGTAAACAGTAATTCTGAGATCTTCATCCTTATATAAATGATAACCTGCTTCAAGGGGAGCAATAAAATAAAAGTTGTTATATTCCAAAGCTGCCGCAGGAAGAGGGTAAAACTGGTATTTATCTTCAAAATTGTAGATATCTTTTCTAAAAAATCCACCTAACCCTATTTTTAAATAGTTTTCTTTTGAGTATGCAAAAGCTGAAATAAACACAAGAAAAATAATTACTTTTTTCTAAACAAACCTCCAAAAGTTTTTAATATGAACATTATACCATAAATTGACTGTTAAAAAACTGAAAGTTTTCTGAAATATAAAAAAAGTCAATAAAAATGTTTGTTTACTTTTAAAAAATATTTACAATTCTATAATAAAATGATATCCTAAATAGAATATGGGATAATAGTTTAATGGGAAAACACCGATAAAAAAACAGAGTATCATTATGTGAGGATCATGTCATTGTGATCCCGTGCTTGGAATATTATTCTTTGAGTATCTAAAATAATGAGAAAAGTTTTGGGAATATTAGTTCGAATCTAATTTGTTCCACCATGTAATTGGAAGATTTGGTTCAAATCCAAAACAGGATCTCGTATCCTGAAAGCTAATTGGTAAGCATCCAACTTATTTACGCGTTTGACTCGGGATTAAAAGTGCGAAACAGCCAATCTGTAAAATTGGAAATGTTAAAAACAAAGTAGAAAAAAATAAGGTATTCAGGGAAAAGCCCGTATAAATGCCTGGCATTTATACCGTTGTAAAAATTCTGTACTTCGGCAGATACCGCATTACGAATCTTTTTATCTAAATTATCCGTGTTTTATAAGACTATTTGCAGGCAACTAATGTAGATTTTCTATAAAATTACTGTTTTTTTACATATAAAGATAAGTAAAGCTTAAGCCGGATTCCATTTCTGCAGTGGAGTGGGAATTTCCCGAAAATACCTGTTAAAAAGGAGGAATAATGAAGTATATAGTAAATGAGGGACAAAGAGCTTTGGTCTTTAAGGACGGAAAGCTCGTAGATTATTTGAAAGAAGGAATTTACAATAATTTTGGCTTTTTTAATAAAAATTTTGAAGTATATGAATGTGAAGGTTTGCTAAAGGCAAAAATAAAACTTGATATTTTATTAAAAAATGAAAAACTGAAAGAAGAACTTGATGTAGTGGAAGTGGATGAACACGAACTTCTTTTATATTATAAGGATAATAAATTTTCAGGGGCTTATTATCAGGGAAAATATGCTTTCTGGAAAGTTCTGGGTGAAAATAGCTTTAGAAAGCTGGACTTAACACAATTATTTAAGATAGATACAAAATTAAAAAATGTATTTTCACAATGGACACTGAGTTCATCATTTGATACAGTGGAAGTGGAAGACTACAATATGGCTCTTTATTATAGAAACGGCATATTTGAGGATGTATTTTTTGAGGGTGAATATGCAGTTTCCAAAAAATATTACAGAAACAGCTTTACAAAATTCGATTTGAGAACACCAATTGTATATAATAACACAATGAAAAAGATGTTTGATAAAAATCCGGGACTTATAGATAGTTTTGATGTAAAGAAAGTAAAGGAAAAAGAACTTTTGATATGGTCTCAAAATGGTATTTATAAAGGGAAATATCTTACAGGGGAATATTTATTCTGGAATAAGCTGGAAAAAAATGAATTTGATATTATAGATCTGAATATGGAAGGTGAAATTGATAAAAAATATCACAATATTCTGGAAAGACTAGCAGGAGTGTATTCAAAATTTGATATAAAAGATTATGAAGCAGGTCTTTTGATAAAAAACAGCCAGTATGAAAAAACTTTGACGCCGGGAATTTATTATTTCTGGAACGGTACTGATAAAAAAGAGCTTATAAATGTGGATTTGCGTTTGAAACAGCTGGATTTACAGGGGCAGGAAATTCTAACAAAGGATAAGATCACGCTAAGGCTGAATTTTGTTACACAATACAGAATAACCGATCCTTTGAAGAATTACAAAAAGATAAATAATCTTGAAAATCAAATTTATATACTTCTTCAGATTGTACTCAGAGAATATGTAGGAATGCAGAATCTGGAGCAGCTTTTGGAAAATAAAAATGAAATAGCGGAATTTGTTCTGAACAGAATAAAAAAAGAGGAAGAAAAATACGGGGTGGAATTCATAGAAGCAGGAATAAAAGATATAATTCTTCCGGGAGATATAAAAGAAATTCTCAATACAGTTCTTATTGCAGAAAAGAGTGCATTAGCAAACACTATAAAGAGACGGGAAGAAACAGCTTCTACAAGAAGTCTTCTGAATACCGCAAAGGTCATGGAAGAGAACAAAACTCTGTACAGACTGAAAGAAATGGAATATATAGAAAAGATAGTAGAGAAAATAGGAAATATAGAGATAAGCGGAAATGGAAATATATTGGAAGAACTGGGGAAAATATTTTCCAGAAAATAAATTTTTTAATGCTCCTGCAGACAGTAAAAATAGCAAAATGCAGGAGCATTTTTCCTTTATTTTATAATAGTGCATTTCATATAATTGACACTAATACGGTACTTTTAGTATAATAAACAATAAGAGGTTAACATATCTAAAAATTTATTTTCTTCAAAACGGAGATTTAAATATGTTAATATCTAAAATTTCCAACAGGAGGGTAAATATTGAAAAATAAGATTATAGTTTTGCTGATCTTTACGGGCATTGTATCATTTTCCAACAAAGCAAACACTTTGAGCCAGGATTATAAAAATATAATAGAGCAGGCTAAAAAAGATGCAAAGATTGATTATAAACTATTATACGGGTATACAAACAAGTGGTGGACAGGGTATAGTGACGAGACACTGAATAATTTTATAAGCAGTGCATTTACTGCAAGCACAAATGCTAAAACTATGCAGAAAAAAATGACAGACATACAAAGCAGTTTTAACAGAACAAAGAAGGAAGAAAATACAGATAAACCCGAAAGAATTAGTAAAAAAAATAATGAAGTAAAGCTTGTTTCAGGTGATTTTTACGGGCCTGACAGTTTGAAAATACGTTTGATTTATCCAGGGGATCTGATAAACAGGCTGGATGCTATGACAACAAATAAAAATTCCGAGCTGGAAGTATTAGAGCTTGCGGCAAAGTGGGCTTCAAGCAGTGTTTCTATGCTTGCGGCAAAATTATACGGGTATTATATATATCTTGAGAATGAAGAAAGAAACATAAAAGAAAGACTTGATATTCTTGTAGAACTGGAAAAACTTGAGGAAATAAAATTAAGCCTGAAACGAGGCGACGGGGAAAGCCTTATAAATGTCCAGAGCCTGAAAACAGCACTGGAAAATCAGCTTACAGAAAATGCGGCAAATAGAAGAACAACTGAAAGAAGTATGGAAATTCTTCTTGGCGGAAATAAACAGGGAGTAAAAAATATCACTGCAGGTATAAAGAGCAATCCTGATACAGAAATATACACAAAAATAAAAAGACCGGACAAAATAGCATCAGATAGTATAAAGGACAGAGTGGATGCAGGATTTTATTATATGATAATAAAAGCGGAAAAAGAAAGTCTTTATCCGTATACTGCATCAGGTTATGACAATTTCTGGATTACAGGTGACGGTGAAAATATAACAGCATATGAACAAACAGCAAAAAGAGAAAAAATAACTGACAGTCTGTACTTTCAGAGATATGAGGAAAACAGCTATTTTGATCAGAAACCTGCAGCTGCATTGCTGAAATCAATGAAACAATATAATGATACAATAATAAATTCATATAATGAAGTAAACTCAGCTTTGGGAAATGCTAAATCAGCTTATTCAGACTTTGTAAATGATAATAAAATTTTTGAAGAGCAGAAAAATATTTTTGCAGATAAAAAAAATAAGCTGGATGCCGGAATGGTTTCAAAATACGATTATTATAACATTCAATATAATTATCTGACACAGGAACTTAATAATATACAACTTGGTTTTAAATCATTTATCAGTGAGGTAGATTTTATCTACAGTTTAGGAGGTCAGAATGGAACCAACAAAAAATAAAAAAAGTAATATAAACAGAGTAGAAATGGTATCAGAAGACAGAACAAAATATTTTGGGGAAATTACTTCCCAGACAAAGCAAAACCGGATAGAACCGGAAAGTGAAAAAACAGATTTGAATATAAATGTTCCTAAAAATCTGAACACTCCTTTGACAATAAGTAAAAAAAATATAGATGAGTATCAACAGGGAAATCATCAGGAATATAAAGGGGATGCAAGAAAACTTCTGTTTGCAGTGCTGTTTCTTATTGCAGCCGGAGCAGCAGGGGGAGGAATTTATTATTTCAGAGACAAAATTTCTATAAAAATACCTAAAGCTGCCAAGGCAGAATCAAAAGAAATAAAAGGGCTTGTAAACGGGGATTCCAAAACTGTTGTTTCACAAATTAACGGAAAAATAACAGAAATGAATTTGGGAAAAGGAACACCGGTGAAACAGGGAGAACTTCTAATAACAGTGGAAAATCCGGAATATAAAAATGAGCTTGATAAAGCGGAAAAAGAACTGAGAGCAGCATTGACAAGAAATGCCTATACTCAGGTAACAACAGAGGAAGTAAAGGCTGTACCCGTGACTACAAAGAAAACAGTAGCATCAGCCGGGAAAAAAACATATTCTAAGGAAATACTTATAGCCGAGGAAAAATTTAGAAACGACAGGGAAGCATATAATGCCGGTCTGATAAGCAGAGTGGAATATGAACAAAGTCTTGCTGAAATTAACAGAGCCAGAGAAAGAGAGAAAAACGGGCCTTCGGCTGTTGTCACAGAAACAAAGGTAGTAAATACCAAAGTTGCCAATAAAAAGATGATTCCCGTAGAAAAAGAAAAGGTACTGGCAGCTCCAGAGGTAACAGCAGCAATAGAGAAATATAAAAAAGCTTTTATTAATTATGAAAGTACAAAAATATTTGCGGTGAATTCAGGAGTAACAACAGAATTATATGTAGCTCAGGGACAGGAGATAACTCAGGGGCAGGAACTGTTTAAAACAGTTAATTCAAATTATCTTTATACAGATGTCATGATTCCTACTAAAGAACTGGGCAAGGCAGTAAAAGGCAGTATTGTGAAACTCATAAGCAGTGTGGATAACAAGGAATATGAAGGTGTAATAATAAATATAAAACCAATACCTGAAAAAGGGATAAATTCTGTAAGAATAGCGGTAAATAACAAAGGGAAAAAAACATTAATCGGTATAGGAAGCTATGTTGATGTAAAAATTACCAAGAAAACAGCCTCTCAGGATCTGCTTGCATCATTGGAAAACAGTCAGACAGAAAGTAAGAAGAATACTGCTGTTGCATCAGGAGAGGATGCTGAGAAAAAAGTTCAGGAGATAATAGGAGAAATTTTAAAATAATAAAAAAAATTATAAATAACAAAAATTTTTTATGAAATAATTCTAAAATAACCAGTTTATATTTTAAAAAATTAAGGATTGAATTTTGTATTGCATAGAATTCAATCCTTTTAATTTTAGTAATAAAGCGTAAAGATATAGTTTTTAAAATTGTAAATGTAACATTTTTGTATCATGTTTATTTAAGAAAAATTATTAAAGAAATTTTTTTTCGTTAAATAGATTGACAACATATAAACTAATTTGTTAGAATGTGTAGACTAGAAAAAATTAAACGATCGGAAGGTAAAGAAAAAGAAATGTTTTTGAAGAGAAAAAAAAGAACGGCAGCATTAGTGGCAATATTTCTGGCGTGTGGAATTATAACGAAAACAGAAGAAGTTAAAGATGAATTTCTATTATTAGGGACATATTTTAGAAATTTTTCAAACAAATCTGAAAGCAGCCAAAAGAATAATAAAGAGACTGACAGTGGTGTTATACCTGACCCAGATTCAGACCCAATTCCTGATCCAACTCCTGATCCTGACCCAACTCCGGTTTCAGACCCGTTTCCGGTGGTAAAAGAAGACAGTATAGTAAAGGCAGAGAAAAATAAAAGCGGAGAAATACTGAGATATTACGTTTCAGATGATATTAGTTCATTAAATCACGAAGCATTGTGGATGACAGACAAAAATACATTTGTATATAATAATAAAATTCTTCATTCAGATTCAGATTACACAGTATTAGTGGAAAATGAGGCATATTTTGAAAATAATGGAACAATAACAGGGGAAAATGCAGGAGTAAAATTATCAGGAAATTCCCAAATGGTAAACAATTCTGTGATAGCAAATTCAGGTGATAAAGGTGTGGAAGTAACAGAAGGTTCATCATTTGTGAATAACGGAACAATAAGAAACAGCAGAAATTATGGGATTTTAGTAAATGGAGCAAATTCAGAAGCTGTAAACGGTTTTTCCGGAATAATAGAAAATGGAGATATTAGTGATAAAAATACCGGACTTGCGGGAATATATGTAACAGAAGGCGGTACAGGAAGAAATGAAGGAACAGTAAAAAATACTTCTTATTACGGGATGTATATAACAGGTACTGATTCCAGAGGAATAAATGAAAGCAGCGGAATTATCAGCAACGGAGCAGCAAGCGGATATGGATATTTTGGAATGTATGCTGATAATGCAGGAACTATAATAAACCGTGGTTTGATAATTAACTCTAATTGCAGAGGTATGTATGCCAAAGGAGTAGGAACCACAGCAATAAATGAAGAAAGCGGAATCATAAGAAATGGGACAGCATCTACCGCTTATGTATATGACATAGCAGGTATGCAGGCAGTCTCAGGTGCTACAGCCATAAATAAGGGGAAAATTGAGACAATAGGAATGTACGGAATGACATCGACATATGCCGGATCTCATGCTATTAATACCAGTACAGGTGTTATCGCAAATACAAAACTATATGGTATGTATTCAGAAGCTGGAGGAAAAGCTACTAATTACGGTGAAATAAGAAATGATCAGGATGGAATGTATGTAACCGGTACAGGGAGTACAGCCGTTAACGAATCTACAGGTATTATAAAAAATACAGGTTATTATGGTATGCGTGCTATGAACGGAGGACATGCATCAAATAAAGGCATAATACAGAATACTTTTTCCAATGGAATGTATGTACAAGGGAAAGATTCGGTTATAGTCAATGAGAACGGCGGAGTTATACAAAATAACGGGAGTTCCGGGATGAGTGTAATGGATAAGGGAACAGCATATAACTATGGAATAATAAGAAATACAGGCGACTCAGGAATGGATATATTCAGCGGAACAGGATATAATTACGGAACAATAGAAAATAAGGGTAATTACGGAATGAGTATCACAGGAAGTTCAACAGCGGTAAACAGCGGCACAATACATTTGATCGGTAACAATAAAACAGGAGTTTCTGTATCTTATTCAAATTTCATAAATGATGGTACGATTATTCTTGAAGGAAACAATAATATAGGAATAAAAGCTGTAAAAAGTACAGTGAAATTAACCCCGAATTCTGTAATTACTCTGACTAACGGAACTGAAACAGATACAGTAACTGCTGAAAATACTGACTTTGCGTCAAAAGGTGCAGAAAATGTAAGTTCATTAGGGAAATTTTATTCTCTTGATTCCGAGTCAACTCTTATAAACAGCGGGTCCATTCTTGGCAAGACAGTAAATATATATGGCGGCGGAAAATTCGTACTGGATAGTAAAACAGGAAATATACAGGCAGATAATCTGATTTTAGATAGTAATATGTATGTTAATTCACAGAGAACACTTGATTCTTCAAAAAACATTTATGAAATGAATAATCTCAATGTGGGAAATGTGACCGGAGACGGGAAAATCATATCAGAATCTAAAATATTTACAGTAAATGCAGATAAAACAAGCAGCGGATATAAAGTTACCCTGACAAGAAAGAATTTTCAGGATATTTTTTCAGGAGATCTGGGAAATGTACTGGAAGCTAACTATGAAGGGTCAGAAAATAATAAGACGAAAAACAGCGTGTATAACGCATTAAAACAGATAAACAGCAGTGAAGCCCTGAAAACAGCCTCAGATGAACTGACGGCGAATGCATTGACGGGAAATCAGGTTTATCAGCAATATACACAAAATAAAATGATAAATAACAGTTTGAATACAATGCTGATCAAAAGAAACGAAAATGTAAGCGGAACATATGTTAATATCTTTGGAAGCAATTCAAATATAAATGACCACGATGGTATAAGCGGGTATAAAAGCGGAACATCTGGAATTCTCTTGGGGAGAATGGAAAAAATAGCTGAAAAAACTGCAATAGGAGGATTTCTCGGCTATATAAATGCAGAATATAATTATAAAGACAGCGGCGATTCACAACAGATTTCCGATACATGGATTTTGTCAGGTGCAGTAGAACAGGAACTAACACCAAACTTAAAGTGGACATCAATAATAAGCTATAATACAAGTGATAATGATACTGAAAGAAAAGTAACATATGACGGCAGCAATACAGCTTTAACAGGAAACTTCCGTTCATGGTCGCTTGGAGGAAGCACTATGTTGGAATATGGACATAAAATTAATAACTATATCACATTAAAGCCGACAACTGGTATAATTCTTGACTACATAGAGCAAAGTGCATATAGTGAAGAAGGCGGAACCGGAGCAAGTGTGGAATCATATAACGGATTTTCTGTAAAAGCAGCAGCAGGAATCAGAGCAGATTTCACAGCATATAACAGTAAAAACAATAAATTCATGATACAGCCAAAGATGCTTTATACATATGAAATGAGCAGCCCTTATGACAATAAACATGTAATAATGAGCGGATTTGACGGAAATATAGGGATGAATAGCAGAACAGCAGATAAAAATGATCTGAATCTCGGAATAGATTTACAGTATGTGTATAAAGATAATTTATCATTATATGCAGGTTATGAAAGCGGAGTATTTTCAGATGACAGACTGGCAGCAGTAACAGCCGGATTTAAAATAATGTTTTAATATACAATAAAACCATATCGAAATTGAAATAGAATTTTGGTATGGTTTTTTTTAATATCTGAAAATAAAAAGGTTAGTATATCAGAGAATAGTGTAAAGTTTGACTTGAAGACTTATTATGTTATAATAATAGAAACAAAAAAAGTAAAGAGGGTATTTTATGGAAAATAAAAATGAAGTTTTTTTCTATGATGAAAATGAAATAGACATTTTGGAAAATCATATCGGAGAGTTTTTCGGGGAATTTTCCAATGTATTTCATGAAATGATTTCGCCTGATATTCATGTAGATATTGCAATAATACCGCCTGATGAAAAAAGAGATTTTTATACTCTTGTGACTATGGGAATGGGAGCATATATAATGAATGTTCCTGACGGGTTAAAAGGATACAGGCTGGAAAGAGCCGAATTAATGGTGACGCTTCCTTCTGACTGGGAAGTACAGAATACAGATGAAAAATGGTACTGGCCTGTAAGATGGCTGAAAATTCTTGCCAGATTTCCTCTGGAGGAGAACACATGGCTTGGCTGGGGACATACTATTCCGAATGGAGAACCTTTTGCTGAAAATACAGGGCTTTCAGGGATTTTACTTTTGAATCCTTATTCAGAAAATGAAAAAGCAGGAAGCCTATCTTTGCCAAATGGCGATATAGTGAACTTTTACCAGATGTTTCCGCTTTATAATGAGGAGATGGAATTCAAAAGGGAGAATAATGCAGAGGTACTTTTAGATCTGTTTGGTGACGATTTCGACCATGTGGTGGATATAAACAGAGAAAATATAAAGGAATGGAAACCAATAAAAGATTTTTATCTGAAAAAAGAAGAGATTAAAGATATTCTTCAATGGGAAGGTGCTGCCGGATGTTTTGCCACTGACAGAATAACAGTCAGCGGAGAAAAGGTAGGATATATGTACAGGGAAATACCGGATTTTGACGGAGACAGCGTATGGCGTTTTACTGCCGGAGACGAAACGGATGAATATATGGAAAATCCTGATAATTCAGGAATTTATCATCTGAATACAATAGCTAATTACGATACTGACATTATCCCTTTTTTGATGTCAGGGATAAATACAGCATTTATGAGGGATGAGAATGGAGAATTTCAGGAAGTAGAAAACTGGGAACCGGAAGAATAATAATGGAGGGAGAAAATTATGAGACCAACAAATGAATGGATGGAAATATGGAAGAAAAAAAGAGAGGTTTTATCATGTCCAAATGATTTAAATGAATATTTTGAGCTGGATGAAATAGCCGGACAGAAGCTGGACAGACTTTCTTTCGGGAAAGTATCCTTGCCAAGCGGAGAAATTTTGGTAAGAGATCCTCTTGTGTATCTGAATAAAGATGAAGAGCCTTATTTTGAAAAAGTTCCCGCAGGAGAATTTGAAGCAGTAGGGGCAGTTATTTTATCAGAGGAAGACTGTGCAAGATATGCTGCTGTCAGAGTAAAGTTCAATGAAAATAAAGCTGTGAGATTCGGAGAAGCTCTATTGGGGCATGAAGATATAAGCGATCTTGAAGAAGGGGAGTATTTCGGTTTTAATGTAGATGCAGGATTGGGAACTATACTTGATAAAGAAACACTTATTGCTTTTGACGAATTTTTTATGAACTGGCATGAGGAAAATCCAGAAGGAAATATCTATGATGATTATTTTGCAGATATTTTCAGCAAAAATTATAAAGAAAACCCTAAATATCAGCGTGAGGGCGGAGACTGGATAAACTGGTGCGTACCTGGTACGAATCTTCATATGCCTGTATTTCAAAGCGGTTTCGGAGACGGAACTTATCCTGTTTATTTCGGTTATGATGAAAATGATAAGATATGTTCTCTGGTAATACAATTTATAGATATAAAAATGGCTTTCGAAGATGAAGATTAAGAAATAGGTATTACTTATAAAAAATATAGAGGAGGAAAAATATGAAAAAGAAGTTATTTATTTTAGCAGGATTATTTATGTTTTTTCAGTTTGGATTTTCTCTGAGCTGCTTTTTTCCGCATTATAGTTTTGGGGAAAAGAAAGTGACATATATAGGTTTGGGTGAACAGGTGAATGTGGACAAAGCTGATATCGAGACTTTTAAGGATCTGGACGGAGTATTTGGTGCAGATAAAAACTATATTTATTATCTGGGGAAACCGCTGAAAAACATAGACAGAAATACTTTTGAAGTTACGGGGTGATATATTCCTGTACCAAATGATCCTATATGGGGAATTGGATGCCAGACCTCGTATATTACAGAATTTAAAGATAAAAACGGGACGTATAAGCTTGAAGATATAAAAAAATGGCAGGCTGAATGATATAAATGCTAAAAAAAACAATAAAGAAGGAGCAAAATATGGATAATATAATAAATATACTAAAAAGTTGCCCTATGGTCTTTGCAGCAACAGCTGACGACGACAACAGACCAAATAACAGACCGGTTGCATTAGCAATGGAGGATAAAGGAACATTATTTTTTAGTACCTCCACAGAAACAAGTCTTTTCAGGGATTTGCAAAAAAATCCTTTTATATCTTTTACAACTATGATTGATCAACAATCATGGATACAGATAAATGCTGAAATAGCTTTTGTTGAGGATATGGCAATTAAAGAAATGATAATTGCGAATAATCCGTTTTTGAATCAGCGTTTCCAAACTGCTGATAATCACATTTTTAAAATTTTCAAATTAACAGCCGGAACTGCAAAAATTTATGATCGTTCGGGAAATGCTCCCAGAATTATAAAATTTTAAATATGTATCATAATTAATGGTAAATAAAAAGAAGCTGCATCAAGAAAAATAAATATTTCTGATGCAGCCTTTTATTATAAAATACTAAGTTTTAGACTTGACTGGTAAAATCATTTCTTTTTAGTAATAATCCCGTCGCTTGAGAATGAAAGCGGCGTATCGGGAAAGTCACTCTCGGTCAGTTCAATAACCTTTTGAAGTGCTCTTTTTTTGGTATCAACTTTTGGTCCGCTTCCTTTTACCTGATATATAGATATGATTTCGCCTTCTGTAAAGTCTCCGTTTTCATCAAGTTTTATTTTGAAAAGAGGAGCAATTCCTTTTACACCAGTAAGGCTGAAATTTCCGTAAGTGGCAAAATTCCCCGAACTGTAAGATATAAATTTGTTGTTATATAATTCTACCGCTCTTATAACATGCGGTCCGTGGCCAAAAACTATATCAGCACCCGCATCGACCATCTTATGGGCAAAATCGTATACATCTCCTCTGTTTTCCCCGAAAAACATCTCATTTCTTTTGGGAACATGCTGATATTCGTCGCCTTCAGCACCGCCGTGAAAAGAAACTATAACTATATCAGAATTTTCTCTCAGCTGTTTTACAATTTTTTCAGCATGTGGAATATCGTTTATACTTACAGTACCATTATTAGGTGCAAATGCAGCAAATCCATATTTAATACCGTCTTTTTCAAAAATAATAAATTCATCTGTTCCTGCGAGACCGGCATATTTAATTCCAAGATTATCAAGATTTTCTTTTGTTTTTGCTCTTCCTACAGGACCAAAGTCTCCGTTATGGTTATTCGCAATGCTTACAACATCGAATCCTGCATTTGCCAGGTATTGTCCAAAAGAAGAAGGTGTTCTGAAAACATAACACACAGACGGATTAGAGCAGCTTTTAGGATTTCCGCCGCTGTCAAAAAGGGTTCCTTCGAGATTTCCAAAAGTAATATCAGAATCTTTAAGATAAGTTTCTACATCTTTTAATATATTTGCATTTCCAGGCGGAAGGGAAGAATCAGAAGGATAATTGCTTCCGAGCATTATATCGCCTACAGCAGTAATGGTGATTATTTTCTTCTCTTTTACAGGTGCTTCTTCAGTTACATTATCAGATAAATTATTTTCGTTGTCTATTTCAATAGGCTTCTCCTTTTTGCCGCATGAAAACAATAATACAATCAAAAATAAGGATATAAAAAATTTTCGCATTTTCAAACTCCTTTTAAAGCTATTTTTATATAGTATAACATATATATTATCAATTTAGATTAAATAATAAAAATTAAAATTTAAATATAAAATTAAAAAAATCGAAAAAAATGTAAAAGTCAACAATTTTTTTGATAAATACATTAATTTAATTTACTTTTTACCTAAAAAATGCTATTATTTGGGGTGTTATATAATGATAAGAATAACTTAGGAGTTTCTGATAGATAGGAAGAGGTATAAGGTAAGGAGGTATGATTGAATGAAATACATAATAGGTGAGGGAGAAAGGGTTCTGGTATTTAAAAACGAGAAACTGATAGAATACCTGAAAAGCGGAACTTATAAAATTTCCCGATTATCGAATAAAAAACATGAAAAATATATTTGCGAAGGTTTATTTGAAACAGAAAGAAATCTGGATTTTCTCCTTCTTCAGAATGAAAGGCTCGCAGAAGAACTGCAGGTGTTGGAAGTTCATGAAGATGAGATATTAATATATTACAGAGACGGAATATTTCAGGGCGGTTTCTATGAAGGGAAATACGCATTCTGGAATGTCGTAGGGAGAAATTCATATGCTAAGCTGGATTTGAAAACAGCATTTGAGATGGATGAAAAGATAAAAAATGTCTTTGCCAAGACAAAACTGGGTGAGATGTTTGACATAATAGAAATAGAGGATTATCATATAGCTCTTTATTTTAAAAGCGGAGTATATGAAAAAATACTGAAAAGCGGAACATATGCAGCTTCTAAAAAATATTTCAAGAATACTTTTCAGAAAATAGATTTAAGAGAAGTAATGATTTATGATGAGACAATGGAAAAAATCTTTGATACAGAGCCGGAATTGATTCATGATTTTGACATAAAAAAAGTAAGGGAAAAAGAGCTTTTACTCTGGTATCAGGACGATCTTTTCAAAGGGAAGTGTCTTGCAGGAAGTTATCTTTTCTGGAATAAGCTGAAAGATAATTATTTTGAGATAATAGACCTGAATAACGGAATAGAGATAGATGAAAAATATCTGGATATTCTGGATAAGCTCGAAGGTGTATATACTAAATATGAAGTAAAGGATTATGAAGCCGGACTTCTTATTATAGACAATCAGTACAGAAAGACTCTTAAATCAGGGGTATATTGCTTTTGGAACGGACATCAGAAGATAGAAGTGTATCCTATAGACCTTAGAATAAAGCAGCTGGATATGCAGGGAGAGGAAATTCTGACTAAAGACAGAGTTATGCTGAAGTTTAATTTTATAGCACAATACAGAGTAGTGGATCCTATTACTAATTACAAAGAGATAAATAATATAGAAAATCAGATATATATTCTTATTCAGATGATTTTGAGAGAGTATGTGGGAGTAAATTATCTTGAAGACCTTCTTGAGCATAGAGTAGAAATAGGAAAGTATGTTTTGGAAAAAGTGAAGAAGGAAGAAAGAAAGTACGGTATAGAGCTTCTGGATGCTGGGATAAAGGATATAAAACTGGCTGAAATGAACGGCGTAGGAAGTGTGGTATACAAAGAACCGGAACCGCTAAAAAAAGAAAAAGAACCTGATTTTTTCGTAAAAGAAGAAATTAAAGAAGAAAAAGAAGAAATCGTGGAAGAGGTAAAAGAGGAAGCCAGAGTAGATATCGAAGATATAATAAAAAAAGAGTCTGAATATATAGAAGAGCCGCTGGAAGCAGAAAAAGCCGAAGTGGCTGATGATGAGGCAATTACTGATGAAGCAGTTGCCGAAGAAGATGAAAAAACAGAAGAAGAGCCTGAGTTGGAACAAAAAGCAGCAGCAGAAGAAGTAGTACAAGAAGAGGAAACGGAAAAATTTTCAGAAGAGAGTGCAAGTGCTATTTTGGAAGAACTTAGCAGAATTCTGGCAAAGAACAGTAAAAAATAATAGCATATACAGATATCCCGTGATTTTTATTACGGGGTATTTTTGTGGAATTTTAGATACAGAAATTTATCCAAGGCTTTGAAAAAAAGATACTATAGTTTTGAGTATAATCTTTATTTAAAAGCCGTAATATGCTATAATATTTAAAAAATGAAAAGGTGAAATTAAAATGAAAAAATTATATATTGGTATTCTATGTTCATTTTTATTATTTAATATAGTGTCTTATTCATCAGTGACTGATGTTATTAATAAAATTGATAATGCAGTGAATCCCAAACTGAGATTCGATGTGGATAAAGCTTCAGGTATATGGTATTTACTTTATGACAATGACATAAAAACGAAAAACCTGGAAAATATAACAATAAATCTGGTACAGGAAGGACAGGGATACAGTTATATTACCAAAAGCTATAATCCCAAGAGAAATACATGGATAAAAGATGAAAAAAGAGCATGGGTACTGGAAGATAAAAAAAATATTTATTTTTATGTTAGAAAAAACGGGCCGATAAATTATAAAAATAAGGTTCTGTATTATGATGATGATATGAAGTATCTTGTTATTTATTTTAAGAAAGAGAATATAATAAGAGTTTTGACAAGAAGTGAAACACCAAGCAGTCAGAAAGTAAATGAAATAATGGCTGAGATTAAAAAACAGGGTTATAGTATTTCAAGATTAAAAAGAATAAGCTACGATCCTCTGGTATATGACGAGAGTGAAGCAATAAAAGCTCAGGAAGAAAAGGAATTTTATGAAAGATTAAGCAGATTCGGAGAAAGCGGTACTATAGATTTTGATGAAGCTGTAGAAATACCCAAAAATTAACATTAAAGGAGAATAATGAAAAAAATTATAATATGTTTTAGCGCATTTATAGGTTTATTGATATTTTTATTTTTACTTTTTTTTATAACAATGCTTATGCCGGTAAAAGAATTTAACAATAAATATGTAGTCGTAAGAAAGGGTGAAAATTTTAACCAGATTTACAAGGATCTGGATATAAAGTATACCCTGACTGATAAGGTATACCTGAAAATTACAGGTAACGGATCAAAAGCAAGAGTCGGTTCCTATAAATTTAACGGGAAAGTAAGCAGACTGGAAATCATTAATAAAATAGTAAGCGGGAAAAGTGATGAGATAAGATTGACTATACCAGAAGGCTTTTCTAACAGACAGGTGTTCGAGAGAATAGAGAAACTAGGTCTCGGATCAAGAGAAAAATTAGAGCAGGCATTAAAGGAAGCGGACTTTCCTTATCCGCACCTTGATAATAACTATGAAGGATATTTTTACCCGGAAACTTACTTCTTTTATGAAGGAACAAGCGAGAAGGAAGTAATAAATGCTATTTTGAAGGAATTCTTAAGAGTTTATCCTCCTGAAAAGTATCCGGATAAAAATGATTTTTATAATAAATTAAAGCTTGCATCAGTGGTAGAACTGGAAGTGTCTAAAAAAGAAGATAAAACCAAGGTAGCAGGAATATTCTTGAAAAGACTGGAGATCAATATGAGACTTGAGTCAGATGCAACCTTAAAGTATAAACTTGGCAGACAGGCATACAGAAAGGAACTTCTCTCTGATATGTCGCCGTATAACAGCTATAAGCACACAGGGCTTCCCCCTACACCAATATCAAATCCGTCGAAAGAAACTTTTGATGCGGTGGAAAATGCAGAAATTACAGGAGATTTATTCTTTTTTACATATAAAGGAGAGACTTACTATTCAAAGACTCATGATGAGCATTTGAAGAAAAGAAAGGAGACTGGGCAGTTAAAATAATATGAAGCTGAAAATAATATTAACAGCTGTTTTCCTTATGATTCAAAGTATATTTTTTGCCAAAGAAATGAAAATTGCTATTTTAAGTAATTCAGGAAATCAGCTATATGTGAGGGCAAATAATGAAATAGAAGTTTTTTCCAACGGAGTGCTTCTTGATAAAAAAAGAGAAGTTAAGTTTTCTGCAGGAAAAAATTCAGTGACCTATGAAGGGCAGTCATATAATGACATAGTTTTGAAACCTGAAGGAGCTGACTTTTTATATATAAGCAAGAGCGGGAAAAGTTTTGACGGTTATCGCGGGAACTTTGACCTTATTATAGAGAACGGAAGAATAGTTCCGGTTAATCTTGTGGAGATGGATCAGTATCTTTACAGTGTAGTACCGTCGGAAATCGGTAAAAAGTTTCCTGATGAAGCTGTAAAAGCACAGATAGTAACTTCAAGAACATATTCTTATTATAATGCCAAGAATTCCAAATTCAAAAATTATGATATGGTAGATAATGTGAATTCACAGGTATATAAAGGAATAGCAGCAGAAGATGTGAAGATTAACAGTCTCGTGGACAATACCAAAAACATAGTAATGACATACAAAGGCGAGCCGATTAATGCAATATTCCATGACGACAGCGGAGGATATACAGCTAATGTGGAAGATGTATGGGGCGGTGTTCCTGTGGAGTATCTGAAAGCAGTGGACGATGCAGGGAACGTAATGGATTCACCGAGAAGATACTGGAGTTATACAATAACAAAAGACAGGCTGAGTAAAATATTCGGTGTTTATCCGGAAACAATAGAAGTGGAAAAAAAGGACAACAGAGTGAAACTGCTGCGTTTGAAAGGGAATGGAAGAACAGTGGAAGTAACAGGAAACGAATTTAGAAAAAGAGTAGGGTACACTAATATTTTCAGTACAGTGTTTGACTACAGCGAAAGCGGAAGTTCATTTGTGTTTAACGGAAACGGATCAGGACACGGAGTAGGGCTGGCCCAGTGGGGAGCTTATGCGCAGGCTGAGAAAAATAAAAAATATGACCAGATTTTAAAATATTATTTCACAGGAATAAAAATAGAGGAATATCGAGATGCTGGATTTTAGGATAACCGACAGATTAAAAAAAACTATTGAAAAATATGATTTACTAAAAGAAAAAGATAAAGTATTAATAGCTTTTTCAGGAGGACCGGATTCGGTTTTTCTTTTTCACTGCATAAATTTTTTCAGGGAAAGTCTGAGTCTTAAACTGGAATTAGTGTATGTAAATCATAAACTTCGGGAAGAAGCAGAAGAAGATGTAAAATTCGTAAAAGAATTTGCAGAAAAATATAAGGTAAGGTATTATATAAGAGAAGCTGACATAAAGGAAACCGCTGCCAGAAAGAAAATTTCCGAAGAGGAAGCGGGCAGGGAAGAGAGATACAGAATATTTTTTGATATTATGAAAGAAAATAATATTGATAAAATAGCTACAGGACATAATCTTGATGATAATATCGAAACTTTTATATTCAGGCTTTTAAGGGGGACAGCTCTGAACGGGTTAAAAGGAATTCCCGTAAAAAGAGGAGCAATAATAAGACCTATATTAGAATTCAGAAAAGACTTTATTCTGGAAGTATTAGACAATACAGGTGAAGAATACAGGCTAGATTCTACGAATTTTGAAATAAAATATACCAGAAATAAAATCAGAAATTTGATTTTCCCTTTGTTTGGCGAGGTTAATCCTTTATTTAGGGAAAAGATATCAGGATTAATTGAAGAAATAAATAATCTTGAAGATATGGAAAAAAGCAGGGAAAAAGTCTTATGGCTTTCAGACCTGAAAAAAATGGATAAAACTTTGCAGAATAAAAGGATTTTTGATTTGATTTCCATGTATGACATAGATGTGAGCAGGGAAAAAATCAGACAGATAGGAGAATTGATAAATTCAAACGGAAATAAAGAAATAAATTTAGGAAATAGCTTTATACTTTACAAAAATTATGATAAACTAGAGGTGATTTTTCAAAACGAATATATACCTCTTCCTGATGAACTTATCCTGGAAGAAGGAATAGTATCGGAATGGGGAGATTATTTACTTGAGGTAACAAATAAAACTATAAAAGAGGGTGCCCGGGAAAAAGGAAAAGTGATTTTTCTCAGGGACAGTACAAAGATAAAAGTAAGAAGCAGAAAAGAGGGTGACAGAATATACCTGAAAAACCTTGGGTATAAGAAGATAAAAAAGATTTTGATTGATGAAAAAATTGAAAAACGGGAAAGAGACAGAATTCCTATAATAGAATTAGATAATGAAATAGCAGCAATAGGTGATATAAAAATATCAGGAAAATTGGAATTAACAGAAAATATTGAGAACAAAGCACAAATGAAATTAATTATTAGGAGGAAAAATGCAGAAGAACAAAAATAAAAAGTCTTCCTATAGTAAGCCATTGTTTGCAGGTGTAGTTATAATTATTCTGATATTGACTGTGATATTTATAATATCGAATCATGCGAATACTTCTGGAAATACTGAAAGAACTATATCATATGATGATTTCGTGAGTAAAATTGAAAGCGGTCAGACAAAAGAAGTAAAAGAAAAAGATGAGTTTATAATGACAGTTATAAAAGAAGACAACAGTGATGTTATCTACAAAGCAGAAAAAATTACTGACAGAGTAGGAGAAGACAGTAACTTAATGGGAATCATTGAAACTCAAAATATAAACTTGCAAGTACAGCAGCCTAGAGGACCTAATTATTTTTGGCCTCTTGTATTTAACTTATTACCGTTTTTTATACTTTTGGGAATATTTATTGCGGGAATAACAGTCATTGTAATAATTGTTGTATGTTCATTAGATAGAAGTAGGAAATAATTTTTTCAAATAAATAAAAAATCAAAGGGAAGTGTCCCTGTGACTAAATTAAATAATGAAACAGGTGCAAAATAAAAATGCAAATGAAATTAATTATTAGGAGGAAAAATGCAAAATAATAATGATAATAAAAAAGATGATATATCCAAAAGACTCGACGAGCTGAAAAAGCAAAGAAGAGAACAGAATAACAAAAATAATAATAATAACCAGAAGCCCCCCTATGGCAAGCTGCCGTTTATTCTGGGACTGGTGCTGCTTATTCTGGTTTTGACAACTGCTCCTAATCTTACTGATAAATTAAATACTTCAATGCAGAATGTGAAAGAAATACAATATACGGAATTTATCAATAAAATCAAAGACGGACAGATAAAAGAAGTAGAAGAAAAAGATGATTTTATAACTACAAAATTAAAAGAAAATAATAAAGACGTAATTTATAAAGCAAGAAAAATTACTGACAGAGTAGGAGAAGATCCTAACTTAATGGGTGTAATAGAATCGAAAAATATTAACCTGAAAGTACAGCAGCCTACAGGGCCTAATTATTTCTGGCCTCTTGTGTTTAACTTTTTACCGTTTGTTATAATAATAGGTGCATTTGTTTATTTAAGCAAAAAGATGTCAAATGGTCAGGGAGGACCCGGTCAGATATTTAACTTCGGAAAAACAAAGGCAAATAAAAAAGAAAATATATCTAAAGTAAAATTTGACGATGTAGCAGGAGTGGATGAAGCTAAGGAAGAGTTGAAAGAAATAGTAGAATTCCTGAGAAATCCTGAAAAATTTACCAAAGCAGGTGCAAGAGTACCAAAAGGTGTATTGCTTCTGGGACGTCCGGGAACTGGTAAAACATTACTTGCCAAAGCAGTAGCCGGTGAGTCGGGAGCTTCGTTTTTCAGCATATCAGGTTCTGAATTCGTAGAAATGTTCGTGGGGGTCGGAGCTTCAAGAGTAAGAGACTTATTTGAAAAGGCGAAAAAGAGCAGACCTGCAATTATATTTATAGATGAGATAGATGCAGTAGGACGTAAAAGAGGAACAGGAAAACACGGCGGAAATGATGAAAGAGAACAGACTCTGAATCAGCTTCTTGTGGAAATGGACGGTTTCGAAACTGATGAAAAGATCATAGTGGTAGCTGCGACAAACAGAGAAGATGTATTAGATCCGGCATTACTGAGAGCCGGAAGATTTGACAGAAGAATCAGCGTAGATGCACCGGATGTAAAAGGAAGAATAGCTATCCTTGAAGTCCATGCAAAAAATAAAAAACTGGCAGATGATGTAAAATTAGAAGATATAGCAAAAATAACTCCGGGATTCGTAGGAGCAGACCTTGAAAATCTCTTGAATGAAGCAGCAATACTTGCAGCAAGAGACGGAAGAGATGTTATAAATATGGGAGACCTTGATGAAGCAGTAGATAAAATCGGAATGGGTCTGGGACAAAAATCTAAAATAATAAAGCCTGAAGAAAAAAGACTTCTTGCATATCATGAAGCAGGACATGCTCTGGTAACAGAACTTACGCCAAATGCTGATCCTGTGCATAAGGTTACTATAATACCAAGAGGAAGTGCCGGAGGATACATGATGCCTCTTCCTGAAGAAAAACTAGTAACAGGAAGTAAGGAAATAATAGCAAGCATGAGAGTATCACTTGGAGGAAGAGCTTCTGAAGAACTCGTACTGGATGATGTAAGTACAGGAGCATATTCGGATATAAAACATGTTACTAATCTTGCTAAAGCTTATGTAACAAAAGTAGGTATGAGTAAAGAACTCGGGCCTGTGAATCTGGAACCGTTAAATGACGGGGAATTCATGTTCGGAAATGGAATGAGTGACGAGACAGCAAGAGAAATTGATATGGAAGTAAGAAATCTTATAAAAAGAGAGTATGACAATACTTTAAATTTATTAAGAGAGAACAGAGAAAAATTAGATCAGGTAGCGGAATTGCTTTTGAAAAAAGAAACTATAACAGGAGCAGAAGTAAGAGCAATTATCACAGGAAAATCAGTGGATGAAATAGAAAAAGAAGAAAATGCCACTGACACTGTAACAAAGCTGAACGAAGAGGAAAATGAAATAGAGAAGGCAGCAGAAGAAGATGGAAAAGGAGCTGCTACTCTGAGCGAAAATGTATAAAAATAAGATAAAAGAGGCTGTATTGTATTTACCCAATACAGCCTCTGTTTTTAGATACAGAATTATTAAGTTTTAGTATTCCAAAAGTTCTTGAATTTTGAAATAAGGTAAAATGAACCGCATACAATAAGAACTTTTTTATTAAGAGAAAGAGCTGCTTTTGTGAGTTTATCAAGATCATCTTCAAAATAATAAGATGCCTTAAAATGATTTTCTTTTATGATGTTTTGCAGTTCTTCAGAAGATAAACCCCTGTGGTTTTCTTTCAATGAAGTACAAAAAATATCAGCAGAAAAATCCTCCACAAGAGGAAAAATCTCATTTATATTTTTGTCTTTTAAAACTGATATAATTACCGCAGTTTCCTCTTTAGCATAAAGTGAAAGAATATTATCTCTTAATACCTTTACTGAATCTGTATTATGTGCTGCATCAAGAATAAT
Organism: Sebaldella sp. S0638; assembly: GCF_024158605.1. NCBI lineage: Bacteria > Fusobacteriati > Fusobacteriota > Fusobacteriia > Fusobacteriales > Leptotrichiaceae > Sebaldella > Sebaldella sp. S0638. Next base: position 35,080 of record NZ_JAMZGM010000034.1, read on the forward strand.
CAAAGGCTCTTTTGAGAAAATCTCAAATCTTCCGGGCCATCTGACATCAGATAAAGCATCAGCAATAACTGAATCTTCGATATTAAGAATTTTTGCAGCTTCATAAACCAATAAAAAATTCCATCCCTGAAAAGTGCCGTACAGCGGAATTTTAAAAATACTGTTATTAACAGAAACTCTTGTCTGTAAATCAGTATTATCAAGTGAAATACCCACATCTTTATATTTGGTCATAACATCAATAAAATTGTCTGTTTTTTTCTTCACAGCCTCTGTAAGTTCATGATGATTCCCAGCAAAAATGCAAAGCTGTCCGTCATGTATTATGCCGGCTTTTTCAAAGGCAATTTCTTCAAGAGTGTTACCCAGTATAGCCGTATGATCAAAGCTTATATTCGTGATAACAGATAAGAAAGAATTACCGGTATTAGTAGCGTCAAGACGACCGCCAAGCCCGCATTCTATAACTACGTAATCAGGTTTTACCTTATTAAAATAACAAAACATCATTATTGTGGTAACTTCAAAAAAATTCAGATATATATTGTATTTTTCCGTAATTTCTTCGATTATATAAAAAAGTCCGGCTATTTCATGATCTGGAATCTCTTCCCTATTGTAAATAATTCTTTCGTTAAATCTGGTAATATGGGGAGAAGTAAATTTTCCCACACTAAAGCCGGCCTTTATAAGAACAGATTCCAGCATGGAAGCAACAGAGCCTTTTCCGTTTGTACCGGCAATATGTATTATTTTTAGATTTTTTTCGGGATTCCCGAGTTTTTCCAGAACGAAATTTATATTATCCAGATTTTTTTTCGGAACAGCCTTGAGTCCGAAAATTTTATTTAATATGCTATCAATACTCATTTTATCACCAAGAATAATTATACACGAAAAAATAAAATTTATAAAGCTAAAAAATGTCAGTTATTTCAATTGTAAACAATTATAAAAAAAAATTTAAAAATATGAAATCTAAATACTTTTCTAAAAATAAAATACATGGTAAACTATAATTGGGATGAAAAATAATTTTTTTGTGAGGTGACAGCATGAAAAAAGCATTATTGTTAATTGATTTACAAAAAGATTTCTGCAGAGGAGGTGCTTTGGAAGTAAGGAACAGTGATGAAGTAATAGAAACAGCAAACAGGGCAATGAGGATATTCGCCAAAAACAGGAATCTGATTATTGCGACAAAGGACTGGCATCCGGCAGAGCACAAGAGTTTTGCGGTGAATTCTAATACGAATGCAGGTGAAACGGGTATGTTAAACGGACTTCCACAGGTATGGTGGCCTGTGCATTGCGTGGAAAATACCCCGGGAGCTGAATTTCATGACAGATTGAACAGGAAAAACATAAGCAAAATTGTCTATAAGGGAAAAGATAAAGAAGTAGACAGTTACAGCGGCTTTTTTGATAACGGCAGAAAAAATAAAACAGATTTAAGTGCCTATCTTGTGGAGAACGGAATACAGGAATTGTATGTAATGGGGCTTGCCACAGATTACTGTGTGAAATATACAATTATGGATGCTTTGAAACTGGGGTATAAAGTCTGGCTTATAGAGGACGGCTGTAAGGGAGTAAACATTAATCCTGATGATAGTCTGAAAGCTGTTGAAGAAATGAAAAAGAACGGTGTATTGCTGATAAAGTCAATTAATCTAACATAAAATAATTGGAATTGATAAACAAATGTTTATGCAGGCTTTATCTGATTAACAGCAGTACAAGTAAGAAAAAACATTTTATAAGAGAAAGAAAATAAATAATTAGAGAAAAATTTCTGGGAATTTAGTAAATTGTAAGAAAAATCGGGGGCTGTTCTTTTAAGGTATGTGCTATGTTTTTAAAAAATAAGAATATAAAGAAATATAACTTTAAATTAGACCAGTTATAAAATGTCAAGGAAAAAAAGAAGAATTTTTAAATAAAAAAATGAGTATCACAAAATAGACA
>NZ_JAMZGM010000035.1 GCF_024158605.1 Sebaldella sp. S0638
TTCCTCTTGAAAAGAACCATGATACTTTTTGTTCAAAGGCTCTTGCCTCATTCATTCTTTTGTACATTTCTCTATATGTTCCTTTTTTTTCTTTCATTTCTCTCTCTCCTTTGCTTTTTCATTCTTGAATTCTCTTTTCACCCGGTATTTATTTCCAGATAAGATTTTTCCCAATAAAACCCGGATTAAAAGAGAATATTTAAGAAGGAAAATCCTAAAAAGTTATTTTGTTTTTTATAAATAACGTATTACTTCTTCACATACTGTTTCAATCCCGTTTTTGTTTCTATTTCATTTCCCGACACTACAGGAACCTTTGTTTCTATATGATTTTTTCCTAATATTACTATAACATCGGGAATCTTCGTTTCCTTGTTTATTTCGTATACATTTCTCCCTCTTACTTCTACATCTATATTTCTTCCCCTGCAATATTCCGTGATTGTCTGCATTGTATAGTTCATTTTTTTGACAGATACTCCTGCTGCCACTAATACTTTTTTCATACTATTTCCTCCCGAGTTCAGTATATATTTATGATATTTTTCTTTTAGATAATAACCCGCAATATTTTTTTATTTTTCTCAAACAAAAAGAGCATCCGGAAATTAAATTTTACTTTTTATTCCAATACTCTTTTCATCTGCACAGACCCATAATTTTTTCATCTGAGTCTGTGCTTTCTGTAAAATTTATTTTCTACAATTTACTTAAATAATCTTCCGGTATAAATGCTACTTGAAACTAATAAAATCACCTATTTCAATTATCGGATGATGTTCACCTGTGAGTTCTATCTGTCCCGGAACCTCAGCTTCCTCCTTACCGGTAAACTTAAATGTGCAGTGTCCCAGTTCTTTCAGAGTAAGCATAGCTTCTGTACCCACAGCTGTTACCTTATACTCGTGTTTGCCTAAAATTATTTCATCTCCGACTTTTATATCTCTTTTTATCTCACCTTCTTCGTGCAAAATAGCTATTTCAGCCAGTTCCTCAGGTGCTATATCATCAAATATTATTAGACAGCCGCATTCTTCATATAGTTCTAATGCACTCATCCCGATTTTGTTAACTTTAACGTTATAATTCATGTACCTTTCCTTTCTGCCTAAAATAATCCTATACTTGCCACGTAAGCCAATGCCACAGATACCGGACCGGTAATCAATCTCGAGAACAGTATTGCCGGCACTCCTATTTCTATTGTCTCAGCTTCAGCATCACCCAAACTCAATCCAACCGGTATAAAGTCACATCCTACCTGCGGATCAATTGCGAATAATGCTGGTAATGCCAATGATGCCGGTATAGATCCAAGTCCTATCTGAGTACCTACAAGCACTCCTACTACTTGGGCTATAACTGCCCCAGGACCTAACAGTGGTGAAAACACAGGTATTGCACATATTATCGAAATTACTAAAAGTCCGATCATATTACCTGCGAGAGGAGCCAGTTTATTTGCTATAAAGTCTCCTATTCCCGTACCTAATATTATACCTATTAACATACTCGTAAAAGCCATAAACGGTAATATATTTTTTATTACAGTTTCAATTACTTCTCTACCTGACTGATAGAAAATTGCTATTACTCCGCCTGTAGCTTTTCCAAGTCTAGTCAGAAAACCTTCTTTTTCATACTTAGTATCTGCAAGCTTTTCTCTGGCTTCTTTTTTTAGTGCCTCACCTTTTTGCTTGTTTGTCATACCTTCCATAGAATCTGCTTCAGCTGCTGCTGCAACAGTTTCTCCTTCTTCTGCCAGAGTCACATTATTTTCTTTTACATCTGATACATAAATATCTGAAGTTATGTACTGAGCCAACGGCCCTGCCTGTCCCACAGGCATTACATTAATAGTAAAAATTCTCTTTTTAGGGTACACACCACATCTTGCTGTTCCCCCGCAGTCTACTATTACTACCATTATTTCATCTTCAGGTACTCCGGTAACAAATCCGTTAACTATTTCGCAGCCAGTTAATTCAGCCAGTTTGTGAGCTAAAGGATGGATTGTTTTTCCAGTAATACTTACTATTTTATTTTTCTTTTCCGTTGGAGTGATAATTAACGGACCACCCCATCCATTTGGACCTTTTACTATTTTCACCGATTTATACATACTCATCCTCCTCACCCAGCTTTAGCTACTTTTTTAGATTTTCTACCCATTAATATAAGTGTAATTCTCTCTGTCAGAACACCTCTCATGAATATGACAACTATTCCCACAAGAAAATATCTTGTTGCAAGTCCTGCTGTCGGAAGACCCAGCTGTGTGATTCCGTTAGCAATTCCCATAAATACAAACAGCTCTCCTGCGTTAGCATGTGGGAATAAACCAGTTACCGGATGGACAAATGATACTGCCGAATCATAAAATGCCGGTTTATACTTTTCTTCAACGAATTTTCCAAAAGTGTAACACATTGGATTCGTTAAAAATAATACTGCTAATATTGGTAGTAATGTGTATCTTGTAATTATATTCTTAGAAGCCCATCTAGCTGCTTTATTTACCCTTTCTTCCCCGATTAATTTTATAACAGCTGTTATCCCTGTCATTAATACCACTAATAATGGAATTATTCCTGAAACCCAGCCGGCAAATACCTCTCCGCCTTGTTGAAACAGACCTATAAAGTGCGTTGCGATTTTTGATATAAAATCAATAATACCAAACATCTTAAACCTCCTAATTTTTAAATACTATTCTGCCTAAATCAAAATCAAATATTCTTTGAAATAAACAAGGTACTAAATTCAGCTCCTCTTTTATGCACTAAGATTTTTTTATGCATTATCAAAAATGCATTTTACCGATAAAATTACAAGAATTTATTTATTCCTTTCTCAAAATTAACCAAATAATTTGTCCTGTACTCTTCTTAACTGCAGTATAAATGAACTTTCGTCAAGCTCTACCATATCATAAGTTATTACTTCACCTTTTTTAACATCTTTTACTAATTTTGTTTTCTTAGTTATTAATCCCACAGGAAGTGCATTCATTTCTTTAGCCGTTTCATATACTTCCACTGAACCATATACTGTATATCCTCCGATTCCGTCTAAGTTTTCTCCTGCTTTAAGATCTTTTTTAGCTATAGTAATTACTTCTGAAACAAGTCCTCCCATTGGAGCTATTGTAGCTTCATGGTCTATTACAGCTTTTGCAGCTGATAATGGTGTTTCAAGACTGCACAGGTGATATGGTCTGTATAAAATGTAGTTCGGCCCGTCTCCCATATCCAGATATTTCATTTCTTTTCTTACTTCTTCCAGCTTGCTTGATACTACTACGAATACTCCAGGTGCTATTCCGTCAACGAAATCTACTACACCGTATTTGCTCAGTATTCCTCCTTCTTCTTTCAGACTGAATACTTTCGGTACATCATTTACTTCACCTTTTATTCCGTGTGCCCCTCTTACATCAGGTATATATCCTGTGGCATTTGACATTACAGCTAACTCGACCATTGTCTTACTTCCTTCTTTAAATGAAGCAAGCATGTGTGCGCTGACTCCTCTTCTTTCAGCTTCTTCGGCTACTGTATCAGGATTACAGTCTTTGTCAATTTTATTATTTTTTCCTTTTCCTATTACTCTTACATCAAATCCTGCTGCTTTTGCAAAATCATATAATTCTTTTGTTGCTGCCGGTTCGTCTCCTGCTGCTCCTGTATATACTACTCCTGCATTATCAGCCAGTTTTTTTAGCAAAGGCCCGATAACAACATCAGTTTCAGCATTTAACATTACTAAGTGTTTTTTCCCCATGATAGTATCAAGGGCTATTTTAGCTCCTACTTCTGTTACTCCTGTTGCTTCGATCAGAACTTCTATTTTTTTAGAATCTGTTACTACTTTTGAATCATCTGTTACAACGAAGTTCCCTTGCGAGATCCATTCATCAGCTTCACACGGACACTTTGTATACTTTATTTTGTCTTCAGCAACTCCTGCGTGCAGCAAAGCTTTTTTAGCCAGTTCTGTGTTTATATCCACTACTATTGCAGGATTCATCCCTTCCATAAGATACATTTGGCTTACCATTCCCTGCCCCATTTGTCCTGCACCTATTATTCCTGTCAGTATAGGTGTTCCGGCTTTCTCAAGCTTTTCCAGCTTATAGTTCAATCCTAACATAAACTTCCTCCTAAAATATATTTTATTTTTACATTTGTTTTCACATTTTACTTTTGATAATTAATTATACTTCATTTTTTACCATTGTCAACATTATTTTTCTTTTTGAAAACTCACTTAACATTTGTAAAAATATTTTTTTTATAATTTTAGAAAGTTATTTTATTTTTGTGATCTATAACTAAATATTGGTGATTCATGGATATTTTGATGTTTTTTTATTTTATATTTTTTTCATTAACAAACTAAAATATAACTTAAATAAATAATAAAAATAATCGTTTTTTATTATTTTAAGTTATATAAATAAATAATATACTATATTTAACCATAATATATATAAATATATTTTTACTTTTATGTTTGCATTTGTAAAAATAATTAAGTATTTAAAAAAAAACGGCTTTTTTATCTTAAAGCCAATTTTCCCTTTTATTACTATAGATAATAAAACATTTATACTGGCAATACCTTATATCATTTTTACTTTTGGTATCTTGTTTCACCTGTATCTGAAAAATCATTTTTTTGTTCTTCAGATTTACTTCCGCTGTTTTCTGTCATTTTCCTCCTTCTTTTATTTTTCTTCGTTTCTTCTTGCTTTTCACCTCCATATACTGATAATATATTTTACCTCATTTCTGGATTTTGAAAAGTATTTTTATACAGGTTTACAGTCTCTTTCTTCTGTTTCACAGGAAAAATGTCATGTGTACCATTTTTTTATTTTACATCATTTAAATTTTAGAATGAAAAACAAATTCTTTTTTCTATATTTACAAATGTTATAAAAATAATAACTATGTTATAATGAATTATATTTTTTCAGAAAGGTGGTAAGCAAATGTTAGCAGATTATCATATACACTCAGAATACAGTGATGATTCAGTTGAACCAATGGAAACAATCATTAAAAGTGCAATAGGTAAAAATATTTCCGAGATATGTTTTACCGACCATGTTGACTATAACATAAAATTAGACCATGATACCTTTAATCAAATGAATGATGAGGAAAAGGTCAAAAACAAAAAAGTATTAAATGTGGACTATCCCAATTATTTTAGAGAGATAGAAACTCTGAAAAATAAATACAAAGATCAGATCATAATAAAAAAAGGACTGGAATTCGGGATACAGACGCACACAATCAGCAGATTCCAGAGTTTATTTGACAGTTATGATTTAGATTTTGTTATTCTTTCATGTCATCAGGTGGATAATAAGGAATTTTGGACTTATGACTATCAGGAAGGGAAAACAGAAGACGAATATAATTTAGGATATTATGAGGAGATTTACAAATGCATACATCAGTATAATGATTACAGCGTACTGGGACATCTTGACCTGATTCAGAGATATAATAAGAGAATCTATCCTTTTGAAAAATCCAAAGATATTATTACAAAAATTTTAGAAAAGATTATTAAAGAAAATAAGGGAATCGAAATAAATACTTCCAGCTTTGCATATAAACTGGAAGACCTGACACCATCAAGAGAAATTTTAGCACTGTATCATCAGCTGGGCGGAAAAATCATTACTATTGGTTCCGACGCTCATAACGCTGAAAGCGTGGGCAGCCATATTGCTTTTATTCAACAGGAATTAAAGAATATCGGTTTTCGTTACTTTTGTACATTTGACAAAATGAAGCCTGTTTTTCATGAATTATGATTTTAATTAATAATAAAAACTGGTCTGTCAGGTGATTTAAGCTGAATAGACCAGTTTTTCCATTGATATTAGAAATATTTATTATTCTGAGATTCTATTTATATTATGATACTAATTATTAAAATCTCTCCCTCTCCCTGTTTACCCTTATAAACTCCCTGAATTTATCTGCCGAACTGTTTATCACCAACTCCTCAGGAAACCCGACACTGTCCAGAACCTTTTCCACATTCTCAAAATTGGCAATATCAGTCATATAATGTGCATCACTGCTTACCAACACAGGTATATTAAGCTTTCTGCATAACTCTAATATTTTCACCGAATTTTCAAATGTATTCTTCCGGCTGCTACTTCTCAGCGAATTATTATTTATCTCCAATAATACATGATACTCTTTTGCTGCCTGAACCACTTCATCATAATCAAGAGGACAGTTTCCGTCATCCGGGTGGCTGATTATATCAATTACAGGATTTTTTATTGTATTTATTATTGCCTGAGTGTTTTCAGCCATAGTTCCGTATTCATAACACATACTGTGAATTCCGGCAATACGCACATCCAAATGTCTGAAATACCGTTCATTCAGTCCCAAAGTTCCCTTATAATCGAGAATATTTATCTCTGCACCAAGCATAAGCTCTATTCCAAACATATTTCTAGGAACTACTCCCATATTGCCAAAGTAGAATTCATCACATGTCCCCGGAATTCCTGTGGTATGCTCTGTTATCCCAAGTATTTTCAGCCCTTTTTCCGAAGCTGCCCTTGCCATTTCTGTTATTGTTCCGTAAGCATGCCCGCTTGCTATGGTATGAGTATGCACATCCAGTTCATATCTTCTCATTGTTTTCTCCTTTTCAGCCTTTCATCGTAAGCTAACTGTGATATTTGTTATGTCAATGCTTCTTTTTATTTTCATTTTACTACAATATAAAATGAATTACAATGCGAAAATCCGGTTCAAAAAATCTGAGTTTCCCTGCCTTACTTATATACTTTTGGTTGTTCCTCATATAATATTTAATTCCGTATCTTATTCTCTTCATATGCACAATCAAACCCAAACCAGAATACCATCCCCTCTGCACCTCAAGAAAAAAACATAAATATATTATAACAAAACTCCTGAAAAATCATGATTTTTCAGGAGTACCCGTACTTTATCAATTTGTTTATTTAAAATGCCTCTTTAAATATTGCTATAGTATCCTCAAGAGTAACATCTCTTGGATTTGTCCCTGCACATGCATCTTTTAGTGCATTTTCAGCCATTACTTTGAAATCTTCCTCTTTTACCCCTAGTTCTCTAAGCCCCTTTGGTATCCCCACTTTTTCAGATAACTTCATTATAGCTTCTATAGCCTTTGCATTAGCTTCTTCCACAGACAGACCCTCTACATTTTCCCCTAGGATTTCTGCTACTTTTCTTAATTTGTCACCTGTATTCGCAGAATTAAATTTTTCTACATGAGGAAGAAGTATAGCATTACATACCCCGTGCGGGAGATTATAAAATCCTCCGAGCTGATGTGCCATTGAATGTACATATCCAAGCCCCGCATTATTAAATGACATTCCGGCTATATAAGAAGCGTACGCCATTTTTGATCTTGCCTCTATATTATTGCCGTCTTTTACCGCATCCTCAAGAGATTCCCCGATTAATTTCACAGCTTCCAGTGCAAGCACATCTGTAAGTTCGTATGCACCTGTAGAAACATACGCTTCTATAGCATGTGTCAGTGCATCCATTCCTGTAGCCGCAGTAAGATCAGCAGGTTTTCCTGTCATAAGCTCAGGATCACTTACAGCTATACTTGCAAGACAGTTTTTATCAATCATAACCATCTTTATATGTGTCTCTTCATTTGTTATAACATAATTTATAGTAACTTCGCTTGCAGTTCCTGCAGTGGTATTAATTGCAATAATAGGTACAGATTTGTGTTTTGATTTGCCTATTCCTTCATAATCTTTTATTTCGCCGCCGTTCGTAGACAATATTCCTATGGCTTTCCCGGCATCCTGCGGAGAACCTCCCCCTATAGATATGATAAAATCACAGTTTTCAGTCTTATAAACATTCAGACCGTCATGGATATTCTTCATTGTAGGATTGGGCTGTATGTCATCCACCACAGCATAACTTACCCCGTTTTCATCCAGTACATCAGTTACTTTTTTCACTACTCCGATTTTATTAAGAACACTATCTGTTACTACCAGAGCTTTTTTCAATCCTAAATCTTTAATATCCGTTCCTATTTCTTTTACACATCCGGGCCCTATTAAAGTTACTGCAGGCCAGTAAATTCTTCTACTTACTTTCATAAATACCTCCATATTTGTTTTTAGAATATATTTTGGAACACTTTATAAATGAAATATTTTGCTGCTTTAGTGATAAATAAAAGATTTTTACTTTAATGATTTTAGAATACAAAGGTTTTACAGATTAAACGAAATGAAAAACATGAATACTTTTTCCTAAATTATATCACAATAAAACCGTTTGTCAATTTTTTAACAATAAAAAACTTTAACACCATACTTCAATTAAATCAGCTAAAACATAACTGTCTCTGTTAAAAATTCAGATTTTGGAAATATCTCTGTTTAAAAAATCTGATATATTTCTGTATATCTCATGGCACTCTTCTAAGCCCGGAAGCGCATGCATAAAAGCATGATTAAGACCGGAATATCTTTTGAATTCCACTCTGACAGAAGCTCTCTCCAGACATTTTGCATAATATTCGGCCTCATCACTTAAAGGGTCGTATTCCGAACAGATTATAAATGCCTCGGAAAGCCCGGACAGATTATTATCTTTACTTAAAGAAACATAAATATTATCCCTGTCATCTTTATTTTTCAAATAAAAATCCCAGTATCTGTGCATACTGTTGCTTGAAAGACCGTAACCCCAACTGTATTTTTCATATGACCCGTATTTTGTGCCAGCATCCTTACTGTAAAAATCAATAACAGGATATATCAAAATCTGCTTTGTTATTTTTACTTTATCGTTATTTTTAAATCTTTTTGCTGCCGCACCGGCAAGATTCCCGCCTGCACTATCCCCGCAGACAGCTGTTTCACCTGAATTTATCCGCAGTCTTTCTGCATTTTCCGCCGCCCATTCCACTACCCTGCAGCAATCCTCCAAAGGAACAGGAAACTTATATTCGGGAGCAAGTCTGTATTCAGGCGCTATTACTTTCCATCCTGTATATTTTGCCAGATTTCTGCACATTTCATCATGTGTTTCCACACTGCACCGCACAAAACCTCCCCCGTGAAAAAATATTATTACGGGTTTTATCTTATTATCATCTTTATACTCATAAATTCTAACAGGAATTTCATAAGTATTATTTTTCACATATTCATTACTTATTTTATCAATTTTTGTTCTTTGTTCCAGAGGCATACCCCAGTCTGCCGCTCTCATCTCCTCTACTGTGGGAGAAAAGTTTTTTGGGATGGGATTTTTTTCCAAATCTCTGGCTACTTTAGGATGCAGTGGCATTTTTCCTCCTTTGAAAAATTTTATAAACAGGCTGCCTTGTTCAAGGGTAAAAAACAGCCTGCCTTTTATGAAAAAAATCTTATTACTTAAAATAATTCAGATATTCTACAAGACATAGTACAGACAAAGACTGGCCGTAAGGCATTGGAGTTATGGGAATATCCTTATAAAACTGAAGATCATTTCCCATAGCTGTTCCAAATGAAACATTCTGCACTTCACCATCTTCATTTATATTATTTATCACAGCGTTAACAGCTTTCAGCGCTGTCTCTTCGTATTTTTTATCTATATAACGCTTTCTTATGGCTTTCAAAATACCAAATGCAAAACCCGCAGTAGCCGAAGTTTCCATATAAGAAGACGGATCCATGAGAAGTGTGTGCCATAATCCGTTTTCATTCTGCACTTTTGCAAGTGTTTCTATTTGCCGCTTTAATGTATCTACCAGATATTCCCTGAAAAAATCCCCTTCTTTCAGATCCAGAGTCTCGATTATTTCAGGAATAACAATAGTTATCCAGCAATTCCCTCTTCCCCATAATGCATCCGCAAAATTATGATTCCCGTCAAATGTCCATCCATGGAACCAAAGACCTGTTTTTTTATCAAAAAGATATTTTATATGTACTAAAAACTGCTTCTTAGCTTGCTCTATATACTCAGGTCTGTTTAGAAGCTTTCCTATTTTTGCCAGAGGAAGGACACTCATCATTAATGTATCATCCCAAAGCTGATCTTTATTCTCGCTTAAAAACACCTTATGCTGTATTCCGTCATCTTCAGTACGGGGAATTCCGTACATTACCCATTCTGCCCATATTTCCAGATAAGGAAGATACTTAGGATTTTTCGTTATTTCATATAAATACGCCAGTGTAAGCATAGGCGCCACTGTGTTTACATTTTTTTCCGGAAGCCCTTCCTCGAATCTTCTGTCATACCATTCTGTTAACAAGTCCAGAAGCTTTCTGTCACCAGTCTGTTCATAATATTTATATATTCCGTAAAGTGCTACTCCCTGAGTCCACTCCCATCCGTTAAAGCTTTTTGTATCATAAATAGACCCGTCCTCAAGATGCCACACAAACTCCAGTTTTTCATCTTTTAGATTTTTCAGGTTTTCCAGTAATAAATCAATGTAATTTTCTATATCTTTCTGTTTAAGCAACAATTTTATTTCTCCTTTCTGATATACTCCCATAATTTAGAAATCAGTTTCAATATAGTTTTAATTTATTATATCACAAGTACCTTGGCAGTAAAATATCTCTTATAAAGCCTGTCACTGCCAAGGTACTATATTATTATCTCAAAATATTTTTCAATGATGATTCCATATCAGCAAGAATTCCCTCTGCTGCCTTATCTACATCAATCTGACCATAGTCAAGTTTTTGCACATAACCTGCAAATATCTTAATAAGTCTCTCATCCTCATAATAAGGGCTTATCATTTTTCCTTGATATGCCAATGCCTTATCAAGCACTTCTTTCGATATTCCCGTTATCATATTTTCTTTTTCCAGCACTTCAAGAGCCTTTTTATTAGAAGGTATTCCTCTTGTTAATCCCAGTATTTTTGACGCTTCAGGATCAGAAAGAAGAAAATTCAGGAACTTTGCTGCTGCTTCAGGATTCTTTGTGTCTTTGTTTATTGCGAATGCCATATTAAGTCTTGTAAATGCCGCATTATGATCTCCGATACCTTTAATATAGTTACCGGATGCTACCTGTCCCTCTTTAAGAGTATCCTGAAATACTCCTGTTCTTGACGACCATTCGTAAGTTCCGCCTATATTTCCGTTTACCCACAGCGGATTCTGATCTCCCGGAACATTTCCCAGCCCTGCTCTGTCTTTTGTTGACAGTGTAACCTTCTCATCAACCATTCTCTTATAAAATCTTAGAGCATCTGCAAGTTCCTCTTTAGTAACACCCATTTTATTTTCTTCATTAATCAGGTTATTTCCTGTTTTTTGCAGTAAATAATAATTTATAAAGTAGTAGTTTACTTTTTCGTCTGATACATCCAAAGGATAATAGTCATCTCCGAGTTTTTCTTTAAATACTTTATTTACGGCAAAAAGCTCGTCTGCTGTTTCAGGAAATTTTGCCCCTGCTTTATCGAATACACTCTGGTTATAATAAAATCCCATTCCGTTTAATCCCACAGGAACAGCATTAAGTTTATCTTTTATAACAGTATGGTTCAGAATTGCCTCGTCATAATTACCCAGATCAAAGTCTTTAAGGTCTCTCACATTATAAAAACCATCTCCGTTTTTAGAGAAAATATACAGCCAGTTCCAGTCTACCTGCATAATGTCAGGAGCTGTTTTTCCGCTCATCTGCGTAGACAGTTTTTCCAAATATCCTTCATATCCTGAATATTCAGCTTTTATTTTTATTCCGGGATTTTTTTCCTCAAAAAGCTTTATTGCATCCAGTGTAGCTTTATGTCTTGCATCAGACCCCCACCACATTACCCGTAATTCTACTGTTTTTCCTGTATCTCCTCCTGTACTGCTTTTTTTCTCGCCGCATCCAATTAAAAATAATAATGTTAATAACAATAAACAAATTTTACTTCTCATCAAGTCCTCCTAATTATATTATATTTTATAATTTTAAAATTCCTTCACGCGGTGTCACTCCAAAACCTTTTGCCAGATCAGCAAGTTCCCTGTCAGTAATCTCCTGTTTTCTGCCGCCCATTGATATTACTTTCACCAGTATTTCCGCCGCTTTTTCAGCTGTATCTATAAGGCCGAAAGCTTCATCAAGAGTTGCCCCTGTTCCGAATATCCCATGAAACGGCCAAATTACCAGATTAAAGTCTTTCATTTTTTCCATAGTTTTAGTTCCTATTTCCACAGTTCCCGGAACCACCCATGGAATTACCCCTATTCCCTCTGGAAATACCACAAGACACTCTGTACTCATCTTCCAGAGTTCCTTTGAGAATGTTTCGGTATTCAGGTCTAGCACATATGTAAGAGCTATAAGATTAGTGGCGTGATTATGCATAACTACCCTGCTTTTATCTCCGCACAGTGATTTTTTCACAGAATGTGCGGATAAATGTGTAGGAAGCTCGCTTGTGGGTATTCCGCCGTTTTTATAACCCCATACTTTTCTGTATTTTGTCCCGTCTTCATTTATTTTTATTATTCCCAGCGTATCTTCCGGATCAAGTATCACATTTCTGAAAAATTTTCCGGACCCTGTGACAAGAAAGTATTCATTGGCAAGATTAGGCACTTCAAAATCCATATCCGTAAAATCTCCGCTGCCTGTATCCTGCACATATTCCTCTGCTTCCTCTGTTTTTATACGATAGCTTACATTTCCGCCGTTTCTTTCATCCCATCCTTTCAGCCACATATCATGTATCACTTTCACCATGTCCCGTAAAAAACCGGCTTCAAATATATCTTTTTTCATATTTCCTCACTTTCGTTATGTAATTTTCCTTTTTTCAGTATAGGGAGAATTTTTTACTTCAGATAAAAAACTTCTCTTAGTTCTGTGGATTTCGGACTGTTGTCTTCATTTGTCTCCATGATGTCTTTCATGAAATCCCACCACTTCTTACATTCCTCTGTTTCTGCCACCTTATCCCATAATTCTTCACTTTCTATTTCCACATAAGCAAAAAGGCTGTTAGTTTCTTTGTCGAGAAATATTGAATAATTATATGCTCCGTGATTTTTCAAAACTTTTTTTAATGGTTCCCAGATTTCATCATGTCTTTTCTTGTATTCTTCATACTGTCCGCTGTAAACTTTCATCTTAACTGCTTTTCTTATCATAAATTCCTCCCTTCCCTGATAAAATCTATTTATGCATTATATATCTTCCCTGAAATTATTGCGGACTTCTTTTACTCAGTTCATTTTTTTCATATTCTTTCACTGTTTCAAGCCACTCTTCACCCACAGGAATATTTTTTTCACTACAGTAATAATCCCATACAGCTCCTGCCGGATACATTTTATACTCTTCAAGAAGTGCCAGTCTGCTTGTAAAATCTCCCGAAAGCTCTATTTCCTTTAATTTTTCCACAGGTTCCAAAAGAGCCAGCATAAGGGCTTTTCTTGTATTTCTCACTCCTATTGCCCATGCCGCTATTCTGTTTATACTTGCGTCAAAGAAATCTATTCCTATATGAACTCTTTTATCAAAATCATATCTTATTATCTGGTTTGCTATTGCCCTTAGTTCGTCATCAAGAATTACCACATGGTCACTATCCCATTTCACCGGTCTACTTACATGCAGCAGTATTTGATCCAGATATAAAAGCACTGACGGTATCTTATCTGATATGACTTCTGTAGGATGAAAATGTCCCGCATCAAGGCATAAAAGTGTTTTATTCTCTACTGCATAACCCATATAAAATTCATGAGACCCCACAGTGTAAGACTCCAGTCCAAGACCAAATACTTTTGATTCCACAGCATCAAGATTATATTCAGGATTTATTTTTTCCTCCATAATTTCATTAAGTGATTCTTTCAGACGTTTTCTCGGCATATATCTGTCTACGGGTATATCCTTATATCCGTCAGGAATCCATATATTCGTCACACACGGAATCCCAAGCTCCTTACCAAAATATTCCCCGATCTTTCTCGAAGCCTTACAATGCCCTATCCAGTAATCTCTTATCTTTTTGTCAGGATGTGACAAAGTTGCTTCTTCTGCAAGAGGATGAGAAAATAATGTAGGGTTAAAATCAAGACCAAGCCCCATTTTCTTTGCCCATTCTACCCAATTCCTAAAATGTTCCGGCTTTATCTCGTCTCTTTCTGTTTTTTCCCCGCCAAACTCTCCGTATATTGCATGAAGATTCACTTTATGCTTTCCGGGAACAAGCTTAAATACCATTTCCAGATCCTGTCTTAATTCATCAGCAGTTCTTGCTTTTCCGGGATAATTTCCCGTAGCCTGAATTCCTCCTGTTAATGCACCCTCAGGATTTTCAAAACCCTGTACATCGTCACCCTGCCAGCAATGAACGGAAATCATTATCTCATCCAGCCTTTTTAGTATTTCATCTGTATTTATACCGATTTTTTTATATTGTTCTTTTGCGAGTTCATAGCTTTTCAAAACATTTTCCTTATTCTGCATTATTTCCTCCTGTTAGTTATTATTTCCCCGATTTTCCCCATAAATTCAGAAATGAACTTTTAGTGTTTTGCCTCACTTTGAATGGACAATGTGCGAAACTTTTTATTTAGTAAGACAAAACACCAGAAATGAATTTTTCATTATTATATGCAATTTTTGATTAACATAATTTAAGAAAGTTACTATATAGCTCTTTCAGATTTTTCTCAGGACGGTACTTTTTTAATCCTGATGAATCCCTTATTATTTTCCTTCCTTCTTCTATACTTTTTATCCCGCCTTTTGCATAAGCCTGCATTGTTACATTCCCCAGAACAGTTGCTTCCACAGGCCCTGCAATAACAGATATTTCTGCTGCATCTGAAGTAAGCTGGTTCAGATACTCATTCTGTGATCCTCCGCCTATTATATTCAGTCCTTTTATCTTTAAACCGCTTAATTCCTCAAGTTCTTTCAAAGTTTTCGCATAAAGAAAAGCCAGACTGTAAAATATGAGCTTCCCAAACTGCCCGATATTTTCCGGTGCTTTTTGATTAGTCTCAATGCAGTAATCGCATATTGCATCTTTCATACTCTCAGGATTCAAAAATCTCTCATTATTAGGATTAATAAGTGATATAAATTCCTTTTCCTCTTTAGCAAGCTTTACTATTTCAGAAAATGAAAACTCATCGTTATATTCTTTTTTCACTCTCTGAATCAGCCATAATCCCATTATATTTTTCAAAAATCTTGATTTTTTCTCTATTACACTTGCTTCATTTGTAAAATTCAGTTCATAGGATTTTTCACTTATAATATAGTCGCTTTCTATTCCCATGAGAGACCATGTTCCGGAACTTATATATGCCGCTGTCCCTTCTTTTTCCAAATGCGGTACTGCTGCAATGGCCGATGCCGTGTCATGTGTCCCCGGCAGTATTACGTTCAGCCTTTTTATCCCAAGTTCCTTCTGTACTTCACTGCTGATATTCCCTACAATATCTCCGGCTTTTCCCAGCTTCGTATTTTTTATTTTCTCAAAGCCTGTTATTTTCAATATTTCATCATCCCAGAATCCTGTTTTATAATTCATCATCTGTGTGGTAGATACATTTGTTATTTCATTTATCTTTTTACCTGTAAGAAGATAATTCAGATAGTCTGGTATCATCAGAAAAGTTTCTGCTTTTTCTAGCAGGCTTTTATCTTTCAGTTTCAATGAATACAGCTGAAATAAAGTATTAAACTCCATAAACTGAATCCCTGTTTTTTCATAAATCTTTTCTTTTGCAAGAATCCCGAAAACTTTTTCCATCATGCCGTTTGTTCGTGAATCCCTGTAAGAAACAGGCCTTCCAAGTATCTTGTCATTACTGTCCAAAAGTATAAAATCCACTCCCCAGGTATCTATTCCTATACTCAGGTCTTCTTGCCTGTTTTCTTTGAAGTATTTTTTCAAGCCTGACATTATCGAACCATAAATTTTCTCAATATCCCAAAAATAGGTATTTTCTTCGTATTTTAGATATTCATCAAATCTGTATATTTCTTTCAGTTCTATTTTCTTATTAATCAGTACAGCTTCAAATATTCTGCCGCTCGAAGCTCCTATATCCACTGCAAGATACTTTTCCATGTGACCTCCCATATCAGTATTCTATCTTTTCCGTTTTTAATTTTTGCATAAATTTGCAATATTTTTTTCTTTTTACTTGCATTAATATATAACCTCGATTTTCTATTTTGTCAATAGGCATTTTTAAAATTTATGTTGAAATATATCTAAAAACTTTATATAATTAACTTGCTCAATATATTCTCAAGGAGGCTGAAAATGACTTTAGAAGAAATCGCAAAATTATGCAATGTTTCTACTTCTACAGTTTCAAGAGTTCTCAATAATAAAAAAGGAATTAGTGAAAAAACAAGAAAAAATATTCTGGATTTAGTTAAGGATTTGGAGAAACAGGAAATACCAATACTTAAAAAAACAACGAAAACAATAGCTTTTATTGTTCCGTCTTTATCAAATTACTTTTTTTCCACTCTCTTGAAAAAAATTCTTATTGAAGTTGAAAATAAAAATATTGATATACTGGTTTTTGACATTAATGATGATATAGAACGTGAAATAGAAGTGATAAAAAATTTAAGCAATAAAAATATAGACGGTATGATACTTATAAGTTCAAGTAAAAATGACGAAAAATTCAAAATTAAAAAGGAACTTCTGACTTTTACACATCCGTTTATTCTTATGGACAGAAAGCTGAAAGATGCCAGTTTTGACGGTGTTTATGTAGA
Organism: Sebaldella sp. S0638; assembly: GCF_024158605.1. Taxonomy (NCBI): domain Bacteria; kingdom Fusobacteriati; phylum Fusobacteriota; class Fusobacteriia; order Fusobacteriales; family Leptotrichiaceae; genus Sebaldella; species Sebaldella sp. S0638. The sequence continues at coordinate 16,800 of NZ_JAMZGM010000035.1, forward strand.
TAATATACGGGGAGTTTTTACCCTTACGGAATACCTCATAAAAAAAGGCAAAAAAGATATCACTATTATTACCGGGGACAAAAATTCCAATATTAGTCTGGAAAGAATAGAAGGGTATAAAGAAGCCCTTTATATGAACGGTATTGAAATTTCCAACGGACATATTGTTTTTGCGGACTTTTATGATTCCCACAAAATAGAAAAAAGCCTGAAAGCCGTTATTACTGAAAAGAATTATCCTAAGACACTGATCTGCTGTAATAATATTATATTGCAGACAGTAATTAAATTAATTATGCAGAATAATCTAAAAATAAACAAGGATATTACTGTAGTTTCTTTTGATAATACTGATTTTCTTGATAATCTCGGTTTCAAGATCAGCTGTGTTTCACCAGACCTTGATACTTTGGTTTCTCAGTCTATAAACCTGATTTTGGAAAATATATTAAATAAAAAAAATACTACAAGACAAATAGATATTATTCCTGAACTTGTGGAAAAAAATTAATTTTAGGGAGTGTGGAGTTTTATGGCAAACCATTTTGAAGCAATCGGTATTGAAGTAAATTCTATGGAAGATATGGAAGAATTATATTCTCAGTGTTTAGAACACGGTACAGAAATTGATACAGAATTCGGAAAATACTTTTTCTGGGATATGGGAAACGGAGCGGAACTCTGGGGACAACTGGACACTGACAATAATGCCGGTCTGAACCCGAATTTTTCAGGCAATTCTTCATTTAACGCCGTATTGGAACATGAAATCAAAGATGAAGAAAGACCTGTCATGGACGGCTGCCTTTACTGCCAGTCCGGAGATGTTTTTCCTTTTGTTGTTGATGTTCCTGATATGAAAATATGGAAACCTGAATTTCCTGAAACACGCTCTCTTCGAATTTCAGCTTTTGCTCATAATGTGGAAATCTATGAATCTGAAGAAGATTATGATAAAAAAAATATCAAGGAGCCGAAATTTGCTACAGAACATTTTATTCCCACAGGGTTATTTACTGATGAGGGGCAAACAGCAACAGCCCATGCCATGTTCGGCGGAACTATAAAAACAGCCGAGAAAAAAACTAATCCTGTGACAGGACTGGAATTTTACCATGCTTTGGTAAAAACTCTCGGCGGAGAAATAGATGTAGTTATTCCTCCTGAACTAATAGAAGGCAGTACCGAATTACGAAAAGATTATATCCTAACCGGACACTTCTGGCTTTCTGCCAGAATATCGGATTAATTTCCATAAAAACAGGGAGCCAATGCTCCCTTATTTTTTATTATTCTAATTTAATCCTTCTTTAGCAAGAAGCTTTTCCAGTTTTTTATCTGTCCCCTGATTTCCTTTATATGTCTGAATAGCCTTTTTAGTCTTGCTTCCATATATCCCGTCAAGTTTTCCTGTATAATACCCTAAATCTTTTAATCTTTTCTGGATTTCAACAAAATTTGTTCTTCTCTTCTCTTTTGTAACCGACTGTGATTTAGACGTTGTTGTACTACTTGCTGCAGTGAAACTGATAGTTGCTGCCAATAAAAAAATTACGGCTAATTTTAATTTTCTCATATCTTCTCCTTCTAAAACTTTTTTCTATTATATACTTTTTATAAAAACTTTGTAAATCTAAAATTATTTTAAAATTTTATGTATAAAAAATTCTTTATCCCTATATTATGATCTAAATAAAAAAACAGACCGAATTTTAATCAACAGATTAAACAAAACAAGCCTGTTTCTTTTTACTTATCCAATTAATTTCAAAAAATGCCCTTTTCTGATATTATTATCAAAAATTCTTACTGTCTTACTTCTTTACCCATGCACTTGTATATTCCTGAAGTTTTCCTTTCAAATAAGTGAGCCCGCCCATAATCTGATCCATGTCGCTGTCACTGAAACTGTCTTTATTTTTTATAAACTTATCAAGTATTGCGTTTACCCTTTTGTCATAATACTTATTAAGCTTTGCAAAATCTTCCTTAGATGTCAGCATAGAATCTACCTGCGCATCATATGTTACTCTTGTAAAATCATCCATTACTGCCTGAGCTACAGGACTTTGCATTTTCGGTCTCGACAGTCCTACCACATTGTACACAGTCTGTATATTTTCTTCTTTTCCGTTACTGTAATAAGGCTTAGTGTAAGTTATTACTCCTAATAACAGAAACAAAGCAACTAAAACTTTTTTCATACTTCCTCCTTAATTTAGTCTTTCATTATCTTTGATACATATTCACTTTACTGTAACTGGTCTACTATTGCCTGTAACTTATCAAGATGATCCAGTATTTGCTGTGCATCAGCTTCGCTTAAACTGTTCATATTTTTATCCAGCTTGTCAAGCACTGCATTTGTTCTTGCCATGTAGTAATCGTCCAGCTTACCGTAATCTTTTTCAGGGGTTGTTGAGTAATCTTCCACAGATTCATAAGTTATTCTTGTGAATTCATCAACTATTCCCTGTGCAGTCTGGTTTTTCAAAGCTGGTCTTTTTAGATTCATCTGACTGTAAACAGTGGCAATAGGTACTTCTTTCCCGTAATAATTCTTTGAGAATGCTGTTACTGTTAACAATAGAAATAACATTACTAACGTTTTTTTCATATTTCCTCCTTATTTTTTGTTATATATATCAAACCCTTTTACTTACATATTTTATCATCTCATACTTATGTGAATTTATTGTGAATAAAATAAATTTTTTAATTATCTGCGGATTATTTCCAGCTTTTGGCTTTCTTCCTGCTGTATCAAATAAAGTTTCAGTTTATTTTCTTCTGCCTTCACAAAAATATTTCCATTAGTTTCTTTTCCTGAATTCAGCTTTTCTGTTTCGCCTTCCTTCAGTCCGAATCTCTTATCTATATCTGAAAAATTCTCATTTCCGGCTTTTCTATATATAATTATATTATCTTTATATAGTCTGAGTACGTTCCCTGCTTTGGCAATACTGTTTATTTCCATACCCGGATTATTGATGAGAAGAGCAGTAAGACTCTGACCTGTTTTCTTTGTAATCTTATAAATACTGTCACCATTCTGAACTGAATATTTTCTCTCAATAATGCCATTCACGTTTTTTACATTTTTCAGTCCCGTTATTTCTTCTTCTGCATCATCTTTTAATGTAAAATTATATGAATATTTTTTCTGATATTGATTATTGCTGAATATATCAGCACAGGCCGTAAATATAATTCCTGAAAAAAATATTCCCAAAATAATGCCTTTTCCTTTTTTCATATATTCACCTGATTTATCTGTAATTTCCTAAAATAAATTATAAAATATACGTTGATTTAGTACAATTTTATAAAAAAATTTTAGTGGATATTACAAGTATTCTAACATACAGGACTAAATTTGTATAGTATTTAATATGATATTATTTTACAATAAAAAACTGAAAGATCAAGGGTTTATATTAATAACAGATATTCTTATAAAAATTTCTCAGTAAATATTTGAATTATTTGAGTTTCTGCCTGTAATCTTCGTGACTCAGCCCGAAAGCAGAAAAGCAGAGATTATCTGTATCTGTATTTATATAATTTTCACCGTATTCAGGCGAGAAATACAAATCAACATTACTGTCAAGTATCCTTATTATCACACTTCCATACTTATGCACCAAAGTGAAATTTAGTTTTTCCTGATTAAGTACCTTTATCATTTTAGAAACCGTAAGTTCTTTTACATTGTCAAAAATCCATTTATCCAGACTAATATTCTTCCCTGCATTTAGTTCGGCAAAATTATCACACCATATGGTGAAAAGTATCTCTTTATCAAAATGAAATTCTATATTCCCGTATAACCAAATATACAGATCGTGTCCCATATCACCGATTCTGTCCGGATCAGGAAAATTATTCAGTATCCACTCTTTTGTCTGCCCTGTTTCTATAAAGTCAAACTCCCCTTTTATGACAAATTTATATAAATCAACATCAACAGGTTTTTTTAATTTCATTTTTCTCACCTCTTCCAATAAAATTCTCTCTTTATTTCATAAAATAATTATTCTGTAATTGTCTGTATTTTCTCATTATATCATAATTTTTTTATCATGAAAAAATATTATCTTGTACATTTTTTCCAAGTTCAGCAATCAAAAAAAATTTCCCAACAAAAAAACTGTACCAATAATAAACTTTATCCTGGTACAGCCATATTTTATATTGTTATTTTTGAATTATCCTTTGATATCATATTTATCAGTTCATCATTCGAACTTGTCTTTTTAATGAGATCTATAAGCTTTTTCACTGCTTCTGCCTCATTATAGTTGCTTAGATATCTTCTGAAATTCCATATTGTTTTCAGTGTTTTTTCATCAAGAAGTATTTCTTCTTTTCTTGTTCCGCTCTTTAGTACATCTATTGCAGGAAATATTCTTAACTCCGCAAGAGATCTCTCAAGAATTACTTCCATATTTCCTGTTCCCTTAAATTCCTCGAATATTATGTCATCCATTTTACTTCCTGTTTCTATAAGGGCTGTAGCAATTATAGTCAGACTTCCGCCCTTTCTTATATTTCTTGCAGCTCCAAGAAATCTCTTCGGATAATACAAGGCTTTCGGGTCAATCCCTCCTGATATAAGTTTTCCGCTTGACGGAACTACTATATTATAAGATCTGGCAAGTCTTGTCAGACTATCCATCAGTATTACTATATCTTTTCCTTTTTCTACTTCTCTTTTTGCTTTTTCCAGTACATCTTCAGTTACCTTTATGTGAACACTTGGATCTTCATCGAACGTTGCAGCAAAAACTTCTGCATCACGCACATTTTCCTTTATATCCGTAACCTCTTCCGGTCTTTCATCAATAAGAAGTATCCATAATTCCACTTCTGGATTATTATTTATAATATCATTTGCCAAAGTCGATAAAAGTATTGTCTTACCTGCTTTCGGCGGTGCTACTATAAGACCTCTCTGCCCTTTTCCTATTGGTGCTATAAGGTCTATTATTCTTGACGACAGACTTGCCGCTGACAAGTTTAATTTTTCCTCAGGATACGAAGGCGTAAGATCATCAAAAAACGGTCTGTTAGTTGATTTTTCAGGAGCATCTCCGTTTATAAGGAGAGTTTTTATAAGTGCATAATTTTTTTCCGTTCCTATAGGCTCTCTTACTTCTCCTAAAACTATGTCCTCATTCCTAAGTGCAAATTTCCTCGCCTGCGATGCTGATACATATATATCAGGCCCTACTGTACTTTCTCTCAAAAAACCATATCCGTCCGACATCATGTCAAGCCTTCCGGACCCTAATATAATATTATCTTTTTTAGCTTCTTCAATATAAATATTTGTAATAAGATCTGATTTGCCCATCGTGGAAAAACCACTTATTCCATATTCTTTTGCTTTTTTTCTTAATTCCGTTAATTTCATTTCGAAAATATTTTCCATAATTTTCATCCCCTATTTTAATTTTTGATAGAATATTTTTGCTTCACCAGGCTGCAGATAATATTCCAGATTATCTGATACCTCATCCATTCTGTGCCCGTGCGATATATCTTTTATACTGCTTCCCTCCATAATCTCAAACATATTGGGAACCTTCACGTCCATGCCAGTGCTGGTATTAATATTTGCTATCATAAAGATCTTTTCCGTATTGTCAGAAGATTTTTTAAAAAATGAAAAGATATCGCTGTTTTCAAAATCATAAATCTCTACAAGACCATCTTCTTTCAGTATAGTATATTCTGCTTTTATTTCATTGATTAACCTTATATCTTCGGCTATATCATAGTTTATTTCCTCATAGTCCTTATATGTGGTATTTACCACGTCTATTTTTTTTACAAAACCATACTCAAAACCAAGTGTAATTGCTATGCTCGAACAAAAATACGCCTCTATTGCATAATAGCACACTGCTTTTTTACTGTCCTTATTGTATTCTTTTGCGAATCTTTCAGTATCATGATTTTCAGGAAATGATAATGACGGACATCTTTTCGACCACTTAACATAATCCCGCAAAAACCATTCATCTTTAAAATTCCACCACTTCAAACTATTCATAACCAGATCGAAACCTGATTCTACTATTTTAATTATTTCTTCCGGAGTACAGCTTAAAGTTTCGGCCAAGAACAGTGTATCTGGATATTGTTTTTTTACTTCATCAATTAGATATTTCCAAAGACTGGAAGGGACCTGATATGCGGCATCGCATCTAAAACCTTTTATTCCTAGACCTGCATAATATAAGATATAGTCAAGCCAGTATTTCCAGAGATTCTCTTTATCGCTGGAATTTTCATTGTCAATCTTGGCTAAATCACCCCAGATAATTAGTTTATCACCGTCTAAAGCTCCAGGATTTTTTATTGTTCCGTCCTCATTTTTTTCATACCATTCAGGATTTTTTTCTATAAGTACGGAGTCAATGGACGTGTGATTTATCACAAGATCCATCATTACTTTCATTTCTCTTTTTTCTGCTTCAAGGCAAAACTCCCTTATACGGGAATCACCTGTCTCCCTGTATTTTTCTGCTTCTTTTTCCATTGTTTCATAATCAGTTCCAAAAAGTCTCGGATTATATGCATAATAATCTTTTATGGAATAAATGGAACCTGAGAATCCCGGAAGATGAAAAGGATTCACATAAACCCAGTCAAAATTCATAAAGTCTATGTCATCCAGTTTTTCAACCCAGTTTTCAAAATTTTTCAAAAGATAAGGATACAGGTTATAAATTCTTGCATTAGTCATATCTTTCCTCCCCTTACTCAGACTAATTCACCATATAACGTCCATGTTTTTGTTTCATATATTTTCACATCCACAAATTTCCCTTTGAGATCCTCGTCACTCTTGAATAGTACGATTTTATGAGTCGAAGTTCTCCCTGTGAGCATATCGGGATTTTTGCTGCTAGGCCCGTCTACCAGAACCTTTAATGTCTGTCCGTAATATCTTTTGCTCTCTTCTTTTGCTCTTGCGTTCTGTAATCTCATCAACTGCTGAAGTCTCTCTTTCTTTACCTGTTCAGGCACCTGCTCTTCCAGCACTGCCGCCGGTGTTCCGCTTCTTTTAGAGTACATAAACATAAATGCATTTTCAAAGCCTACCTGATCTACCACATCCAGTGTATCCTGAAAGTCTTCATCAGTTTCACCCGGAAATCCTACTATTATGTCAGTTGTTATGCCTATATCCGGAATTTCTCTTTTTATTTTTAGAGCCAGTTCTATAAATTCTTCCTTTGTATAACCTCTGTTCATTGCTTCGAGTATACTCGTAGACCCTGACTGAAGAGGCAGGTGAAGCATTCTTGCTATTTTAGGATTTTCTGCTATTGCCTTTATCACAGAGTCTGTAAAGTCTTTTGGATGCGGCGAAATATACTTTATCCAAAAATCTCCCTCTATACTTGCAGCTTTTGTCAGAAGTCCGGCAAAATCTTCTCCCATATCAATTCTGTCACTTCCGTAAGAATTCACGTTCTGCCCTAAAAATAGTATTTCTTTGTAACCTTTATCTGCATACTGCTTCACATCTTCAAGTATTTCCCTCATAGGAACTGATCTTTCCATACCTCGTACATAAGGAACTATACAAAATGTGCAGTAATTATTACAACCATAAGTTATCGAAACAGATGCCACGATATCATCACCAAAATCAGCATCTACCCTTTTTGGTAGCTCATCTTCATCTTCCACCAGTACCACATGATCTACTGTTCCTTTCTGTATCTTTTCTATGATATCAGAAAGCTTGGCAATGTTCTGGTTTCCAATTACCAGATCCACAAACGGCGTTTTCTTGATGAATTCTTCCCTGACTTCCTGAGCCAGACAGCCTGTTACGCCTACTATCATACCATCTTTTTTTTCTTTTAATTTTTTTAATTCTCCTAATTTCCCATAGACCTTTACTGCTGCTCCTTCTCTTACAGTACATGTATTCAGAAGAACAAGATCAGAAACATCTATATCATCAACAATCTCATACCCGATAGACTGAAGCATTTTCTTCATTTTTGCACTTTCATTTACATTCATTTGACAGCCGTAAGTAATTATTGTTGCTTTTTTGTCCAATTTTTTAAACCATCCTTTCAACAAATCTCCTTATCCTTCAGCAAGCTTAGAATTCATATGACGTTTTTCCTTTGCTGCTAAAGTATTTACACCTTATTTATGTATGCTAATATATTTTTTTTAAAGTTAAGGTACTAACATAACATTATATTACATTTTCAGAAAAAATAAAATGTTTTTTTATAAAATAAAAGATTAATATTACTTTTTTATAAAATAAAATCCCGTTATCTAGAAATAAAGGGATTTTTATGTTAGTCTATTATAACTTCTGTATGGTATCTGTCTTCCGGAGCTCTGTAATTTACTATTCTGTTAACATAAATAGTACCTTCTTTTATCTCTCCCTGCACTTCCAAGTTTATATATTCATATGACTGAACATCAAACTTATCTGTTACTTTTTGAACTATATTTTCCAGAAGCCCTGTATTATCTACTAGATTATAACTTATCTCTTTATCTTTCAAAATCAGTCTGTCTTTCTTATAAACAAAAACTCCTGTGGCTGGATAATACTGCCCTTCTCTTATCTGCCCTACCGGCTTTGGCGCCTCTGTTGCTGCAGTTGTAGTTTTAGATGTCTGCGTTTTTTTGCTGTTCTTTTTATTTGCTGATGAACATGACATCAACAGTAATAAAATTAAGAATATTGATAACTTTTTCATATATTTCCTCCAAATATTATATATTTAATTTCTTTTATCTTTCCCTATTATTATACATATTTTTCCCTGTTAATTCAAGTTTTCATATTCAGCTTTACGGCTTTATTTATGAAAGCCCAGATCAGCCGGATTATAATCACCTGATATGTGTTCTGCTTTTCCTCCGTTTTTTTCATACTCTTTCCTCATTACAGCTACTTTTTCTATAAGCTCCACAGTATCTTCCTCAAGCTTATCCCTGTTAAAAATTCCTTTTGACCAGTAATCAAGAATCAGCTTACTGTCACCGTATATCATCGTTATTCCTTTTTTCACAGCATATTTCAAAGCTATATATATTCCCACAAGCTCGCCGTAATTATTTGTTCGTCCTTTTTTCAATACATAATTGCCGTGAACAGAAACTTTTTCCTCAGAAAGTATTTTGGGTAAAAGAGAATTGCCTTTATAGTCCGTTACACGTACTTCCACGCCTATGCCGCGCCCTGTTCCCGCATCAAAGTAAAGTGCTTTTTTATCTAAGACAGGTGCTTTCTTCTCCTTAATTTCATATTCTGCTCCGGAATCAAGCCATTCTTTGGCATCATCACGTGACGGAAATGATTTATAACGTGCTTTCTGACCTTTTACCAGTATTTCGCATTCTTTCCAGTTTTCCAGAATCCCGCTTTCGTCACTTTCCACAAGATAATATGCATAATATTTTTTTGCCATTTTTCTCCGGTTTCACTTTCAAATTTTTTTTAATTATAGCATATTATAAGGTTTTTAAAAAGTATAATATTCTTAATTATTTACGCTGTCAGTGTCATCTCTCATTACAGAGGTATTTTTAGTTTACTGAAAGTATTATTTGACAAACTTTAAAATAAATACTAAAATAATATGCGAATGATTTGCAAATTTATATAAGGTGATAAAAATTATGAAACATTTAACAAAAAACAGAAAAGAGATTCTGGATATAATCTCTGATTCCAAAAAACCGCTTAACGTAAAGCAAATAAAGACAAAAGTAGATTTTGATACTTCCACTATATACAGAGCTTTGGATTTTCTGGAAAATCTCGAGTATATACATTCCGTAATTTTTGATAATGAAAAATATTATTTCAAAGATAAAGACGGAAATTTTATTATATGTAATTCATGCAGGGAAATAGAAGTTTTTCCTGTTCAGTCTGTTAGTGAGGAAGAAAATATACTGAAACAAAAATTCGGCTTTTTGCCGTTATCTCATATTTTTTTATTTAAAGGTCTTTGCAGAAAATGTAACACATAATCCATGAAAGGAGATATTAATTATGAACAAAATATCAAAATACTTAATTACAGGCCTGTTTTTTCTTCTTTTTTTATTTTCATGCCAAAATCAGAAGAATCCCGATACATCCGCTGCTTCTGAAAATGCTGCTGCTTCAGATAAAAAAAATCATATTTCGGTAAGTATCCCGCCGTTAAAATGGATCACGGAAAAAATAGCCGGAGACGATTTTACGGTAACATCTGTAGTCAGTTCTAATATAAGTCCCGAATTATTTGATCCGTCGGTAAAAACTATTGAACAGCTTGAAGAATCAGACTTATATTTCTCTTTTGATTTATTTGCTTTTGAACATAAACTGGAAGATGCTGTAAGTAATCCCGGAAAGATATATAATGTTCTGGAAAATAATACCGGACTGCTGAAAGAAGCTGAAAACGAACATGCAGGAGAAGGACACAGCCACGGCGAATATGACCCGCATGTGTGGTTTTCTATGGATATAGATTCTTCAATTGCTGAAAACATCAAAAATGTTCTTTCGGAAAAATATCCCGAAAAAAAAGAAATATTTGAAAAAAATTATTCTGATTTTATTTCAGAAATTAACAGTTTCAAAGCCGGATTAAAGGATTCTGTCAACAGTAAGAAAAGCAGGATTTTTGTTATTTATCATCCCGCGCTTACTTACTTTGCAAAAGAATATAATCTTACGCAGATATCTGTAGAACAGGAAGGAAAAGAACCTACTGCACAATATTTACAGACTGTAATAGATGAAATCAGAAAAAACAATGTAGCAGTTCTTCTGGTACAGCCTCAGTTCCCGAAAAGTTCTGTGGAACTGATTTCCAAAGAAGTTCCCGGTATAAAAATTATAGAATTCAATCCCCTTGAGGAAAATATTTTTGACAATCTGAAAAAACTTACAGATTCATTGGAGTGAATATGACTAAACATTTGATTGAAATAAATAATCTGAATTTCAAATATGAAAATAATATAATACTGGATGATGTTTCTTTTAATATTACACAAAATGAAAACATAGGTATTTTGGGAAGAAACGGCGGTGGCAAGTCTACTTTAATAAAACTGATTCTCGGATTCCTAAAGCCTTCATCCGGTTCGATAAAATATAATATAGACAGAAAAAAGACGGGATATCTCCCGCAAATAAGGGAATTTGACGCGTCTTTCCCGATTTCGGTATATGATCTTGTTATATCAGGACTTACAGACAAAAAAAATCTGTTCAGAAAATTTAACTCGCAGGAAAAGAGGTCTGCTTCTGATATTATGGAAGAATTCGGCATACTGGAATTACAGGAGAAGCTTATAAACGAAGTTTCAGGCGGCCAGCTGCAGAGAGCCCTCATAGCCAGAGCGCTTATTTCTAATCCTGAACTGATTATACTTGATGAACCTGAGTCATTTCTGGATAAAAATTTCGAAGCAAAATTATATAATAAAATAAAAACATTAAAAGATTCCACAGTAATTATTATTTCACATGAACTGGACGAAATTTATAAATATATTGATTCAGTTTTACTTGTGGAAAAGGAAGCAAAATTTTATAAAGACAAAAATACTTTTATGAAAGGCAGATAAATGGACTTTATTACTTCAATATTAAAATATCCTTTTATGCAGAATGCATTAATCGTGGGATTTTTATCAAGCATATGCTGCGGTACCATAGGAACATACATAGTCAATAAAAAAATGGTATTTATTTCTTCCAGTATCAGCCATGCTTCATACGGAGGAATCGGAATCGGCTTATATCTGATCTCGGTATTTAATCTTCCTATAAAAGATCCTATACTTTTTGCACTTATTTTTTCCATATTTTCAGGAGTTCTTATTTTGCTTCTAAAAGATAAGTTTAACTTGAAAGATGATCTTAGTATAGGAATAATCATGACTTTCGGAATGGCTGTGGGAATTATTTTTTCCTTTATGACACCGGGCTATCAGGCCGATCTCTCTACTTACCTTTTTGGGAATATACTTTTATCGAACAAAGGGAATATAATATTTTTATTAGTTTTAGACATTATAATTATTATTGTTTTTTTTATTTTTTATAAAGCAATTATTTATAGCAGCTTTGATGAAAATTTTTATAATATTTATGGAGTTCCTGTAAAATTTATAAATTATCTGTTGATAATTCTGATATCTTCTGCTATTATAATAAATATAAAGACAATCGGTATCATTTTAATTATTTCTATATTGACAATTCCACAGGCGACAGCCTCACTGCTAGTAAAAAAGTACTATTTAATAATTATTCTTTCGGGGATTTTCTCATTTTTGGGAATACTTTCCGGTTTATATTTTTCATACAGTCTGAATATTCCTTCAGGCCCGGCAATAATACTGTCACTTACAGTTATTCTTTTGTTCACCAAAGGTTTTAGACGATTACTCAAAAAAACTGCTTGACAAAAACTAAGAAGAAGTGCATTATATTAAATATAAAAATGAAATGATTATAAATTTATAGGAGGTACATATTATGTCAAATGTAATTGAAAAACTAAACGTATATCTTGCGGATCTGAATGTATTGTACAGAAAGGTTCAAAACTATCACTGGAATGTGGACGGAAGAAATTTCTTTACAATCCACGCAAAATTGGAAGAGTATTATGATGAAATCAATGAAAACATCGACAGTATCGCAGAAAGAATTTTATCTATCAAGGGAAGACCATATGGAACTATGAAAAAATATCTTGAAATTACAAACATAAAAGAGGCTTCAGATGAAGAAATTGCTGATCTTGATTTAGTAAAAATTTTAAAAGTAGATTTCGAAGCTCTTTTAGGTGAAGTAAAAGATATCAAAGCTGCTGCTGATGAAGCAAATGACTACGGAACTTCAGCTATGATGGACGAATTAATCATGGGATATGAAACAAAATTATGGATGCTTGGTGCGTTCTTAAAGTAAGAGACACTTTTTAGATAAATAGATATAAAACCGGATTGTGGTCCGGTTTTTTTATTATAATCCTCTTTTTCCCAAAAAATCTCTTGACCTGGAGTTACTCCAGAGGTGTAAAATATAATAAGATGTTTTATAAAATAAGGAGGCTCAATATGAAAAACATAACTTTAAATAATGGAGTTCAAATGCCTGTATTAGGATTTGGTGTTTACCAAATTACGGATCAGACTGAATGCGAACAGGCTGTTTACGATGCACTTATGGCAGGCTACAGACTTATTGATACTGCCGCTGCTTATAAAAATGAAGAAGCTGTGGGAAAAGCAATTATCAGAAGCGGAATTCCCAGAAAAAAACTGTTTATTACCACTAAACTATGGATTCAGGATGCGGGTTATGAAAATACAAAGAGGGCTTTTGAAGAGTCACTTAAAAGACTTCAAACAGATTATCTTGATCTGTTCCTGATACACCAGCCTTTTGGTGATGTTTACGGATCATGGCGCGCTATGGAAGACTTATACAATGACGGGAAAATCCGTGCTATTGGTGTGAGCAATTTTCTTCCTGACCGTCTCCTTGATCTTATTTTACACAATAAAATCACTCCTGCGGTTAATCAGGTGGAAACTCACCCCTTTCTTCAGCAGACTGAAAATGCAAAGTTTATGAAAGAAAATAAAGTACAGATAGAATCATGGGCTCCGTTTGCCGAAGGGAAAAATAATATATTTCAAAATGAGACTCTTACATTAATTGCAGATAAATATAAAAAATCTGTTGCACAGGTAATTTTGAGATGGCTGACTCAGAGAGAAATTGTCGTTATCCCGAAATCTGTTCATAAAGAAAGAATTATTGAAAATTTTGATATTTTTGATTTTGAAATTGCACAGGAAGATATGGAAAAAATTGCAGCGCTGGATACTAATACAAGCAGCTTTTTTTCACATCGTGATCCGGAAATGGTAAAATTCCTTGCCAATAGAAGATATGACGAGTAATTTTTATTTAAAACAGCCCTGTGAGCTTATCATCAGGGCTGTTTTATATATTTTCAATTTTATTTATAAATTTTACATTCTGCTATTTTATAGTATGGTTCTTCTTTTCGTATGATTCCATCTTATTTTGCAGATCTTCAAGCAATTCCATCTGAATTCCCTGTATTTCCACAAGTTTGTCCCATTGCTCAGTGATCAGATGATTTAGTTTTTCATGAAGAATCTTGATTTCTATTTCTGCTTTCAGATTTACCTGATAGTCATTCTCAGCTCTTATTCTGTCTTTTTCTTCCTGTCTGTTCTGGCTCATCATAATCACAGGAGCCTGAAGAGCAGCAAGACACGAAAGAACCAGATTCAATAAAATATAAGGGTAAGGATCAAAAGGCTTTTTCATAAGCGCTACACTGTTTAATATAATCCAGAATAATAAAATAGATATAAAAATCAGTATAAAAGTCCAGCTTCCTCCGAACTTAGCTACAGAATCAGCTATATTCTGTCCTATGACCTGCTTTCTGGAATATTCTTTATTGCTGTTTTCAGATATAATTTCTTTATTCAGTATACTGTTTAGCACTTCCTCCTCAGTCTGTGCATAAGCTTTTTCTTTTCTCAGCAATGATTCTATATACTTTTTTCTGTAATAATTCAAATCAGAACTAGATATGAAAGTATCTTCGGTAAATTCCGGATGATCTTCCATTATTAATTCTGAAATTTCGTGATAAATACTTCTTAGAAAAATCCCGTTATTACTATTCCTGATGTATTTTCCAGCATATTTTTTCATTATTTTCCAGCCTTTCCCTATAGTTTCTTCAGTAATTTTCATTAAACTGTCTATCACCTTATCTTACCATATTTCTGTGCTTGAATAAAAACCTAAAATATCTTTTTCCTTAAATTTTTAATCAGTTAAAGCTTGGGATTTCTCTATTTGAAATTCAATATTTACAGTTTTGGAAATTGTGATTTTTCCGGGATTTATTATCAGATTACTGCTGTTTGCAAGCTTTATCAGATCATTATCGGATTTTTTCGCAATCTCGTCAATATCTTCATAAAAATTATTATAGCTGTCAAAATAATCATAAACAGGTTCCGCCTGCCCTGTACTGTTATCTGTTATCATAAGGGGCTTTTTCAGACTCAGGTCTGTTTTCCCGAGAATTTTTTCTGCTTTTCCCAGAGCTTCCCTGTAAGCTTTCTCATATAATTTATTTTCTAATACTGTTTTATTATCAACATCATACTCAATATAGCCTTCGGGATAAATATTCAGAGCAAAGGCCAGATTAATGATTTTACCTATGTTTTTTATATCCCTTGTCTGTATCTTTATTCTATGGTTAACAGTCCCTCTGTCCACCTCTTTTTCCACATATTCTTCAAGGCTGTTTTCTTCTGTATCATAAGAAGCTATAGACATTTTTGAAACAAGTCCTGATTTTAGGATTTTTGTCTCCATCTGTTTATATCTGTTAAGCGTTTTCTGATATGATGCCTTGCTTTCAGGCGCACTTTCTTCTATGCTGAATTCATACTCACCTGTTTTGTCTCCGGCTTTTGAAAAATAATCTATATTTTCCGCTGAAAGTATCCCTGTAATTTCTCTCAGATTTTCCTGATTATCAACAGTAATTTCTATATTCAGCATAGTAACGTATTCTTTTTTCCCTTCATTTTTCAAAACTGAATCCCAGTCTTTTGTTTCATATGAATCATATAATTCTGATTCTATTTTTTCATATTTTACACCTGATTTAGACAGCAGCTTTTTAAACCTTTGAAGTATTCTGGCATTCTCGTCACTGGCTTTCTTAAGAGTTTCCTTTTCTGTGGTAATAACAAATGTTATCCCTGCTGTATCAGGGGAAAAAGTTTCGGATGCAGTTCCTGTTACCTGAATTCGTTTATAAAAAACGTCACTTTCTTCTGAATAAATAATAATTGTAAAAATCAATACTAAAACTGCTGTTATTTTTCTCATATTTTCCCGAATCCCTTCTACTTCATCTCAAAAAGAACGCTTACATTCTGAGTCAGCTTTATTACCTGAGGCTTGTAATCTACCTGCGGCTTTGGAGCCGGAGCCATCATTTTTGCTGATATTCCAGCTGAATTTACCCTCATATCCTCATCATAGCTCATTTCACTTTGTGCAATCTGTCTGCTATAGTTATAATCCTGCTGAATAGCCAGATTTTGATAAGATATACTTTCGCTTACCACCAGAGGATCTCCGAGTCTCATTTCACTTGATTTCAATATGCTTGCAGCCTTAGTTTTCGTCTGCTCGTAGGCAGTATTATAAAGCTCCGACTCTATCTTTTCTTTATTCGATATATCAAAGGCTATGCTTCCCTGTATATTTATTTTGTTATTTTCTGCTATTTTTATTACATCATTTATTTTATTTATATCTTTCAATTCCAGTACAAAGTCATTATATACATTATGATAATCCTTTGTTTTCAAAGGCTTGTTATCTACTGTTTCTTTTGATACAGTGGAATAAGAATATACAGATATATCATTTCCGCTTATCCCTAGTCTTGCCAGCTGAGACTTCACATTATCATATACCTTAAATGTATCTGATATTGCTGTTGCTTTTTCAGGATTATTTCTGTTTATTTCCCCGTAATATATTGACTTGTCTGTACTGTCACTTTTCAGACTTTTTATCTTGTTGCTTTCAGACAAACTTATCAGATCAGGTATTTTTGTAAGATCAGTTACTTTTATGGCAAAATACAATGTTGTGTAATATTCCGTTTTTTTACTTTCCGCTGTATCTCTTTCACTTGTTTTCTGTGTGTAATAATTATATGTTTCTATATTTCCCAAAGGAATATTTTTCTTTTTTAGTTCATTTTTAAAATTTTCCATATTCTGTGAATTTTCCTGCCCTGCTTTTTTCAGGTCTTCATTCTTTGTATATACCCTGAAATTCATCTTTGCTATATCAGGCATAACTTCTTTTTCCGCATTTCCGGTAACACTTATTTTCCTTATAGGTTCACTAAATATAAATACTGAAAATATCAAAGTTAATACTAAAATGATCTTTTTCATTTTCTCTCCTTTTCTTTCCGGTTCGTTCCTGTTTTAAAAAACCGGAATTATGAATATGCACTATTTTTTATTCATCTGGAATTCTATATTTACTGTTTTTGTTACAGTTAATTTTCTGGGGCTTATTACTAAATTTGAAGTACCTGCCAGATCCATAAGCTCTTTATCGCTGCTTTTCTTTACTACATCTGCTGCTCTTGCCAATGAATTATAGTTATTAAAATATTCATTGTAAGGCTGTATGCTGTATCTGCTGTCATCAGTTATAGAAAGCGGTTTTTGCAGGTTTAGATCTGTTTTTGCAAGTATTTTATCAGCTTTCTTTTTTGCTTCAAGATAAGCTTTTTCATATAATCTGTTTTCTATTTGTTCTTTATTATTAATATCATATTGTATATAGCTGTTTGGCGTAATATTCAGTGTATATCCCAGAGTTATAAGTTTACCAAGATTTTTTACATCACTTGTTTTTATTTTTATTACGTGAGTTACCACATATTTTTCTTTTTTTACTCTGTCATATTTTTCCAGACTCTTTTCTCCTGTATCATAAGAGGCTATTCTTACACCGTCTATAAGATTTGTTTTCAGCACTTTATTTTCAAGATTTTTATATCTTTCCAGTGCTTTTTGATATGAAGTCTTAGTATCCGCAGCACTTTCACTTATATTAAAGTTATATATCCCGAATTCTCTTCCTGACTTTGAAAAATAGTTTATATTTTCACCTGAAAGTGTATTTACTATTTCTCTCAGTTTATTCTGGTCATGAACTGTAATCTCTATATTTAAAGTAGTCGAATATTCTTTTTCACCTTTATTTACAAGTATAGAATCCCAATATTCCCTCTTATTGGAATTATATGTTACAGATTCTATTTTTTCATATTTTACACCTGACTTTGAAAGTAAAGTTTTGTATCTTTCAAGAAGTCCTGCATTTTCGTCGCTTGCTTTGTTCATATCCTCATTCTCTGTATAAATGGTAAACATTATACTTGCCGTGTCGGGCATCAGTGTTTCCGTAGATGTCCCTGTTACCTGAATTCGTTTATAAAAGAGATCGCTTTCATCTGAAAATATCATTACAGAAAAAATCGTCAGTAAAATCAATATAATTTTTTTCATATTTTATCCTTTCTATTCCTTTTATATTTATTTCATTTCATAAAGTACACTTACATTTTGAGTCAGCTTCATTACTTGCGGTTTATAGTCTATTTGTGGTTTGGCTTCCATTACGGCTGTTGCTGGTTTCTCTGCCATCACATAACCCATGTTAATATCTATGCCGCCTCTTATCTCCACTGCTCTATCTGCATAAATTTGTTTATTGTAATTATAATCCTGCTGGACAGCTATATTCTGATAAGATATACTTTCACTCACCACTAAAGGATCTCCTAATTTCATTTCACTCGATTTCAATATACTTGCAGCTTTTGCTTTTGTCTGCTCGTAAGCTGTATTATATAACTCTGATTCTATCTGATCTTTATTTGATATATCAAATGCTATGCTTCCCTGTACATTTATCTTGTTATCCTCTGCTATTTTTATTACATCGTTTATTTTACTTATATCTTTCAGCTCTAGTGTAAAATCATTGTACACATTATGGTATTCCTTATTTTTTATTGATTTATTATCTGTTGTTTCCTGAGATACTGTTGAATATGAATACACCGAAATATCATTCCCGCTGATTCCGAGTTTCGCCAGCTGTGATTTTATGCTGTCATACACCTTAAATGTATCTGATATTGCTGTTGCTTTCTGTGAATTGTTTCTTTTTATTTCACCGTAGTATATTGACTTGTCTGTACTGTCACTTTTCAGACTTTTTATTTTATTGCTCTCAGACAGACTTATCAAATCAGGAATTTTTGTAAGATCTGTTACCTTTATCGCAAAATTTAATGTTGTGTAATATTCTGTTTTTTTATTTTCTGCGCCGTCTCTTTCACTGCTCTTTTGTGTGAAATAATTATATGTTTCTATACCCGATACAGGAATATTTTTCTTTTTTAGTTCGTTTTTAAAATTTTCCATATTTTTAGAATTTTCCTGTCCGGCTTTTTTGAGGTCCTCATTCTTAGTGTATACCCTGAAATTTATCTTTGCTATATCAGGCATGACCTCCTTTTCTGCATTTCCTGTAACACTTAATTTCCTTATGGGCTCACTGAATATAAATACTGAGAGTCCCAAAGTCAACATTAAAATAAGTCTTTTCATCTTCGCTCCTTTTCTTTTTATTTTTCTTACCCTGATTATAATAAATCAGATTTGCAAAATCAATCTGTGAATTTTTTTATATTTTGATGATATTACAATTAATCTTAACTGTTTTGATATTTATTTTCTGAATTACGAATCTTACCATTTTTAATAAAATTCGTAACTTAGACATAAATATTTATATTATTAAAACAAAATAATGTTCTCTATTTTGAAATTCCTCCGTAATTAAACCCTTCGAAAGTCTGCCCTAATCTTAATATATCATGATTTTATCTCTATCCAATACATTGAGATTTCCATTCCCAAAACCAATATCATACTAAATTTTAGAATATATTAATAATCATTAGTATTGAACATAACTTGATTAATACTGCTATTATTATCACAGAAAATACTGAAACCATAAAAATATTAGGTATTCTGCTTATATTTCTATCAGATAACTGAATAATAAAAAAATACATTATTAAAAGTAAAAATAAATAAATCAGTGAAATCAAAGGATACAAAATATCAAAGCTTGAATTTCCTATAGCTGTTTTTAGTGAATTCATATTTATATACAAAGCTAAGCCTTCTGCAAACAATGTCATAAAACTTAGCGGGAGTGTGCAAGAAAGTCTGTAAATTAAATCTGATATAATAAAAGATTTGTTTTTCATATATTGATTTATCTATTA
>NZ_JAMZGM010000036.1 GCF_024158605.1 Sebaldella sp. S0638
TAAAAAAATATAATCCCGAGCATAAAAACTTTATCATCATAGGGAATAAATATGAAAATCCGGAATTGTTGGAGGTATAAATAATGAAAGAAGAAATAATAAAAAAAATCTATCTTATAAGGGAAAAACAATTAAGCAGAAAGGCAAAATAAGATGAGAGCTGTTATATATGCAAGGGTATCTACTATTATGCAAGAAGAAGGTAGATCCCTTGAATATCAAATTAAAAAATGTCAGGACTTTTGTGAACTTAAAGGATATAGTGTATACAAAACATTTCAAGATGTTGAATCCGGTGGCAAGGACGAGAGAGTAGGTTTTATTGATTTACAAAAAGAAATTGAAATTAAGAATTTTGATATTTTAGTTGTATTTGAGAGTTCAAGAATTTCAAGAGTTACAAGAACTATGCTAGACTTTGTCTTCAAGTTACAAACTAATGATATAAAATTCGTAAGTATTTCTCAACCTGAATTAGACACTACTACTCACACTGGAATGTTATTCTTTCAGATACAGGCTTCATTAGGAGAATATGAAAGAAAATTAACTTCTTCAAGAGTTAAAACCAGTAAATGGCAGAGGGTTAAAGAAGGTAATTGGCAAGGTGGCAAAATGCCACTAGGTTATGAAAATACAAAAGATGGTATTGTCATTGTTGAGGATGAGTCACAGATTGTCAGAAATATATTTGAATATTATATTGCTACAAAAAGTTTAGGGAAAACTTCTAAATTATTCAAAAAGCATATTTCATCTATAAAATGGATTCTTTCTAATGAATTTTATACTGGTATGTTTCCATTTGGTAGAAAAGAAAATAATATTAATACTGGAAAAGTCAAAATACATGATACTCCTATAGAAATATTTGAAGGAAAACATGAAGCTATTATTGATAAAAATACTTTTAATATTGTTCAGGAATTTCTAAAAATTGGTAGACCTTGTACACTTAAAGGATATATCTTAATATTTAGCGGACTTATCGTATGTGAACATGGAAAAAAAATGTATAAAAATTCAAAGAACAAAAAAGGAAACTATTTTTATTATTATAGAGCTCATAAATGTTCATGTTCGCTTCCCAGCGAGGATATAGAAGCTAAAGTTATACAAGAACTATTAAAAATGGAAAAGTTAAGAGATTTGAGAAAAAACGAAGTTGAAATTCAAAAAATCCTATTTCATATTAATCTTTTAACTGATAAATTAAAAGAAATTGATAATAGAAGAAAGAAATATATTGATTTATATACAAACGATATAATTAGTAATCAAGAATTGGATTCTTATATTCAAAAAATCAATAAAGAAAAAATGGATATTAATAATGATATTGAATTACAAGAAAAACTATTAATTGAGCTTGATACAGAAGGAGAAAGTGAAGTTTTAAATACCTTAGAGGATGTGTTGGCAAATATGGAAGATATGGATAGAAAAGAGATACAAGAATTATTTAGATTATTAATAAAAAAAATTGAATTAACTTCAATTAATCCAATTTCTTTAAATGTTGTACTAAATATATAATTATAACTATATCAAATAGTCGGGAATAACTCTGGTGCCTAGAAGAGGACTCGAACCTCCGACCCTGCGGGTATGAACCGCATGCTCTAGCCAGCTGAGCTATCTAGGCTTATTTGGTTGCGGAGGCTGGATTTGAACCAACGACCTTCGGGTTATGAGCCCGACGAGCTACCAGACTGCTCTACTCCGCGTCAACCATTGTTTATAATTAAAGTGGTGCCTCGGGCCGGACTTGAACCGGCACGGTGCTAATCACCACAGGATTTTAAGTCCTGTGCGTCTACCTATTTCGCCACCAAGGCTAAACAACAAAAGAAATTATACACTGTCTTCCATTGTTTGTCAACACTTTTTTTTATTTTTTCTTTATTTTATAATATTTCTGTTAGAATACAACCTCGTCAATAGGCGTTACTATTACTGCCAAGGATATTCTGTCACTTAAATCTGATTTTACTTTTCTTATTACATCCACTATCTCCTGTGCCTGCTCATCTTCCACTATCAGAAGAAGCATACTGTCAGTCCCCGGCCAAACATGATTATCAAAGTGTTTCAGATCTTTTCTCCACTGTCCTGTAATCTTAGATAATATCAGATATCTTTCTACACCGGATTCCTTAATTTCTGACACAATATCGTTCAAAAGGTACGAGGCAAATAATATTTTTACTTCCTTCATTCCTTCTCCTCCTTTATTTAATCATCTTGATATTTCTTCTTTTCCAGAGCTTTCAGT
This sequence comes from Sebaldella sp. S0638, assembly GCF_024158605.1. Taxonomy (NCBI): domain Bacteria; kingdom Fusobacteriati; phylum Fusobacteriota; class Fusobacteriia; order Fusobacteriales; family Leptotrichiaceae; genus Sebaldella; species Sebaldella sp. S0638. The sequence continues at coordinate 2,276 of NZ_JAMZGM010000036.1, forward strand.
TTTCTCTCTTCTACCATTGAGTAAACTACAGGAATGAATACAAGTGTCAGCAATGTCGAACTTGAAAGTCCGAATATTACCGCAATTGACATTCCCTGATAGTATCCTGCCCCTGTTCCTATTCCCAGAGCCAGAGGTACCCATCCTAGTACTGTTGTTAATGTAGTCATCAATATCGGTCTTAGTCTTGATCTACCAGAAGCCATAATTGCTTCTCTGAGCTCTATGCCCCGGCTCCGCAGAAGACCGATGAAATCCAGCAGGACTATGGCGTTATTAACAACCATTCCCGCAAGCATGATAAGCCCTACCAGTACGAACATACTTATCGGTGTATTTGTTATCAGAAGTCCGAATGTCACCCCGATCAATGACAACGGCAGTGTTCCCAGAAGTATAAGCGGCAGCGAGAAAGATTCCAGCTGTGCAGCCATGATGAAATACATCAGGAATATTGACAATAGCAATGATTGCGCCAATTCTCCACCCATTTCCTGCTGACTGTCCGCATCTCCGGAAAGTCCTATCCGATATCCTGTTGGAGGATTTTCATCTTTAAATCCTTGCTGTACTATTGCAAGAGCTTCGTTCAATCCTCTTGTACCAATGTTTGCTCCTACTTTTATCTGCTGAAGTCCATCCTGCTTTTCTATAGCTGACGGCCCTTCTACTTCTTCTATACTTGCAAAATCTCTTAATCTTACAAATGAACCATTGCTCGATTTCATACTTAAATCCAGTATTTTGTCATTTGTATCTCTGTACTGTTCTTCTAGCTGAATTGTTACATCTATTTCATCATTTCCTTCTCTGATATTTATAGGATCTATACCAAGAACGGACATATTTAATAATGTTGCCACATCAGTAACTGAAATTCCGTATGTTGCTGCTTTATCCCTGTCAATTACTACTCTGGCCTGCGGGTTTCCGCCTTCATATGAAGATTTTATATCCTTAAGCCAGCCTGTTTCCTGCATTTTTGCTATTATTCCCTTGGAAATTCTGTCCAGCTCGTCTATATTATCACCTTGTACCAGAAACTCAAAATCTCTGCTTGGAGTGCTTGTACTAAAGTCTGGAGACATATTTAATTTTATATCTGGTATATCCTGAAGCTGGTCTCTTATTCTGTCCATTACTTTAAATGTACTCTCTTTAGTCTTATCTTTTATTTTTACGTTTACTATCGCATAACTTTTATCTACAACTGCTGAGTATACTCCCGTTGCCTTATCTTTGGACACTACCTGCTCTATCTGCTTTGTTACTTCATAAGACTTGGTCAAATCTAATCCTGATGATAACTCGGCAACTACAGCGTATTCTTTATTATCTACCTGCGGGAAAAATACCATTTTTACGAATCTTAACCCGAAAATAGAAAGTACGAATAATACTAACACTGTTATTATTACTGTAGCTCTGTGATCAAGGGCAGAACCGATAAACTTATAGTAACCCTCTTTCATGCTTGTAAAGAATTTTCCTTCCGGCTTTATTCTCTTTGCATTCAGGAAAAACTTCGATGCCAAAGGTACGAATAATAATGCTACTACTATTGATGTACTGTGTGCGAACATAATTGATAATGATAAATCTTTAAATACCATTCTTGCTGCACCCTGCTGAAGCAGAATCGGGAAAAACACGCAGACTGATGTTGCCGTAGAGGCTACCAAGGCCAGTCCTACTTCATTTGCTCCGTTTACTGCTGCTGCATCTACTGGTTCTTTTTCTTCTGTCATATGCCTGAATATATTATCCAGCACCACGACGGAGTTATCGACCAGAGATCCTACCCCTAATGAAAGACCCATTAGTGAAACCAGATTCAGTGTTACTCCTTGTGTGGTTAGCAGGAAGAACGTAAATACTATTGATATCGGCACCGCTATTGCGACTACCAATGTTGCTCTTATATCTTTAAGGAAGACCATAAGCACTATTACTGCAAGCACAAGGGCTCCTACAGCTGTATCCCTAACGTTTGCTATGGAATCTTTTATGTTTTGGCTTCCGTCATAAATTACTTCATATTTTGAACCAGATGGGAAATATGGTTCCAGTTCTTTTAACTGTTCTTTTACTTTATCACTTATTTCCACAAGGTTACCATCACTGGTTTTACTTATGGCTATACTTACTGCATCTGTTCCGTCAAGCTTCGAATATGTTTCTCTGTCTTTTGTAGTATATGTGACTTTTGCTACATCTTTAAGTTTCAAAGTTTGTCCGCTGTTATTTCTAATAAGTATATTTTCTACCTGATCCAGTGTTTTTATTTCTCCCAGAACTCTTAAAAGGAATTCTTTTCCACCCTCTTTTACGAATCCGGAAGGAACTATTGTATTAGAACTCTGTATAAGACTGTATAACTCCACAGGAGTTAATCCAAAAGCTTCAAGTTTGTAAGGGTCTACTTCTACTCTTATTTCTCTTGTCAGCCCTCCTAAGGTATCAACCGCTCCTACACCTTTTATTCTCTTTAATCTTTGTTCCAGCATGTTTGAAGCGAATGTAGTTATCTCTACTGCGTCACTTCCTGAAAAGTTTACCAATAATACTAAGCTTCCGCTTGCTATTTCGTATGTTCCTATAATAGGGGAATCTGCATCAGTCGGTAAATCTTTTTTTATTTTATCAACTTCCGCTTGTATCTGAGTTTGTTTTATATCTGTATCCTCACCATATTCAAACTGTACTACTACTGTTGATACACCTAACTGTGAGTTTGTCATTACTTTTTTAATACCATCTACGTTCAATACCGCATCTTCAACCTGTCTTGTGATCTGGCTGTCTACGTCTTCCGGAGAAGCCCCGCTCCATGTAACCGTTGCTACAACCACGGGTATATCAAAGTTCGGTAATAACTCCTGTTTCATATTCATCATTGAAACAAGTCCTAAAAAGAACATAACAATCATTATTACAATAGTCGTAACTTTCCTCTTTAGAGCAAATTCTGCTGCTGTCATTATTTCACCTCTTAACTATTCTAAATTTATTATTCTGACTACTGTACTACTCTTACCTTCTCACCGTTCTCTATAGTAGTTTGTCCGTCTATCAGATATTGCACGCCTGTTGTTAGTCCTTCACCTTCTACAACTGCACTTTGATCATTTTGGTTTACTATATTTACTTTAACCTGTTTTGCTACTCCGTTATTATTAACGAATATTACTTTACTTATTCCTTTTATTACTATTGATGACTGCGGAACTACCAATCCCTGTGTAGAACCTAAATCCACACTTGCCACACCGTACATACCTTTTTTAAGTTCACGATCCGGATTAGGGATACGCACTTTAATTAAAAACTGTCTTGTAACAGGGTCTGCCGCAGGACTCACTTCGCTTACGAAGGCTTCCACTTCTTTATTTATCTCGCTTACCTTTACTTTAACCGCGCTTCCTATATGTATCATGCTTATAGTATTCGCAGGAACTCCGATTTCCAGTTCCATTGTATCTTCACTTACAAGAGTAAACAATGTATCCCCTACTCTTATTTCCTGATATTGTTTCAAATTCAGTCCTGAAATAACACCGCTTACATCTGCACGAATAACTGTTCTGTTGACGCTGTCATTTGTTGCTGCTAAGTTCGCCGCCGCTGCATCAAATCTGCTTTTAGCCGCAAAGTAATCTGTCTCTGTCACCAGTCTTTTTTCATAAAGCGTTCTCATTTTGTCATATTCTACTTTTGAAATACTATATTCTGATGTAGCTGCCATTTGGTTTGATCTTGTCTGCTGATCGTCTATTGCAAGTATAAGCTGACCTTTTTGAACGTAGTCTCCGTTTTTAAAATTTATAATTTTTAGCGTACCGCTTGATGAAGCTGTATAAGGTACTTCATCTACCGGCTTTATTTCAGCATTTCCCGAATAACTTAATTCCAGTGTTTCATTTTTTAATTCTGCTACCTTTACAGGCAGGGCTAATTCTACTGCTTCTTCTTTCTTCTTACATGAAAATATAAAAACAAGAACTATCAGTAAATAACAAATCTTTTTCATTTTCCCTCCTAATTTTAGTTAAACATAGATTCATATTTAGATATCAAATAATAGTAATTCAGACGTGTTGATATGTAGTCTATTTTGCTTTCTCTCAGTTTTACCTCAGCATTCAGGAGATCTCTTAATGTTATCAGATTATACTGATATCTCTCTGTTTCGAGTTTATATACTTCTGCCGCTGTTTCTACTGCCTTTTGTTTAGTTTCAAGAACCTTTTCACTATGAACAATGTCCATATATGTAGATTTTAATGAAGTTCTCACATTTTCCAGTGTATCTGTCTGTTTCAGCTTGCTTATCTCGAGATTATTTTTAGCTTTTTTTACATCATCCTTGGCACTTCCCCAGTCGAATAACTGCCATTTAATTGTAAAGCCAACACTCATAAAGGAATTCTCTCCTTTAAAACTGTCGGCAAACTCTGACTGTGAATCTGTCCCGTAAGACATATTTGCATTTACAGTGGGATAATAAATTGATTTTGCAGAATCAATATTAAGTTTTGATATTTCAGACTGCAGTTCAGAAATTTTGTACTCTGAATTTTCATCTTCCAGTCTTATAATGTCATTGGTATAATTGATTTTACTGCTGAATTTTTCTGCTACTGTGAAAGGAACCACTTCAATATCACTTCCTACTTTCAGTCCCAGTGCTTTTACCAGATTATCCTTTGCTATATTTACCTGATTCTGATTATCCAGAATCTGTGCTTTTACCTCCAGTACAGATCTTTCAGCTTCAAGAAGATCAGGTTTCGTAGCCATACGCACATTATATTTTTCTTTTATTATTCTCAAGTTTTCATTCAGTGATTTTTCCGAGCTCTGAAGAACTTCTGTTTTATTCTCATAATTCAGAACTACTATATACATATCTATCACATTCAGGACTGTGTCCTTTTTAGTTTTTTCCAATTGATACATAGATAAATTCTTGGCTGTTTTAGCTGTTTTTATTCCAGATGATATCTTACCGCCCTGAAATATCGGCTGCTCCAAGCTGACTGCCTGTCCGTGTTTCCCGTCAGGAAGCTCGGAATTCGAACCTTTAGCTGTAAAAAATGTCTCGCTGGATACAAAATTCACTTTGAAAAATGAATCTTTCCATGATTTTCTTACATCCAGGTCGCTGTTTTCAAGATTTTTCATCTCTATCTTAATGTCTCTGTTGTTTTTCAAAGCCATTTCCGCTGCTTCCTGAATAGTAATTTTTTCTGCTGCTAAGGCGCTTAAGCACAGGGTTAGGTACACCGCTAACTTTTTCATAATTCCTCCTTTTGTATTCCGTGTAATATTAAAGATGTCAGATCTTCAATAATCCCTTCTTTATTTTGCTCCACAAATTCAGTCTCTCTCTCTTTCAGATTCATCATTATAAATGTATGTATAGATGAAATTGTATATTCTACTACCAGGTTCTTATTAAAATATCTTTGTTTTTTACCCAATTTTTCAAATATATTTTCCCTCACGAACTTTACATCAATTTCTTTAAAGCTCGGAAGTTTTCTTTTTATTTCGTCTACTTTGAAAAAGTCATTAAATATGACCTGTTGAATTAGAGCAGTCACATTTTTATTAACCATGGTTTTCTCTATAGAGGATTTTAAATAGCATTTCAGAGTATCTTCTGCATTGAGTTTTTCTGTTTCCTCCGCAATCTTGTCCAGTATCAGACAGTGCTGATCAAACAGATAGTTCAATATACCCAGCAATAAAGACTCTTTACTGTCAAAATATGTGTAAAAACTTCCTTTCGAGATATTCAGGGAATTGGTAATCTCCTCTACTGTTGTTTTCAGATATCCTGCTTCACCGAATAGCTCAATTGCCTTCTCTACAATTTTTCTTTTCTTGTCTTCTTTCATTATTTGACAAACCTCCTAAAATTTTCCATGACCTGTTAGTCAATTTTATCTTATCTTGACTTCATTGTCAATAAAAAATTTAATATTTTTGCCCTCTGGCGAATATTATTCCCAAACTCTTTCCAACTCTGCCTCTGGAACAATCATTCAAAATATTTTATAGAGCGATTATTACATCAACAACTTATTATAGCTGTATTTTCTTATTTATTCCATTTTCATATTTTTAAATCAACAAATGATATACTGAATATATTTTTATTATTTATAATTGATATTTGACTTTAGGGTGTAAATATAATAGAATTCAAGAAAATAAGAAAACAAAAGGAGAGAATTATGAAAAGAAATTTTTGGAGCTGGTGGAATAATATTTTACAATTAAATATTTTTTCTGCTTATACCAAATAATTTTTGTGATTCTTTTATATTTATAGTAAAGAGATATTATCAAATTTGGTGATATCTCTTTTTTTATATAGAGTTTTTCGGTATCTGCGAAGGACTCTTTTTATTTTATAAAAATTCGGAGGTTAACCATGATTATAGATTTAGAATATAAAGCTGCCGACTGCTTTAATCTTATAAAAAACATATTTCAAAACAGTTATCTTGCAGAAGATAACAGACAGGTAATTATAGGTATTGATGTTACTTATCTTGATTCGGAAAAATTTTCTTATGAAGATATACGCGGATTTATTAAGTCCCAAAAGGGCATTGCTGATTTTTCCGGACTGTTTGGCGTATTCTCATATGAAACTGTACATTATTTTGAGAAAATAATTAAAAATGATAATTCGGAATATTACTATCCAGACTTTGTATTTGCAGATGCCGGTGCATATCTTCACTTTAATAAGAAAAATTCAGTATTCAGCTTTTTCGGAGATAAAGAAAAATATTCAGATTTACTGCTTCGGTTAAAAGGAAAGATTGATACTGTAAAACCGCATAAGAACAGAGACTTTAAAATTATCAGTGATGAACAGAGAAAAAAGAAAATATTTCTTGAAAATGTCAGTAAAGCAAAAGAATATATCAAAAAAGGCGATATCTTTCAGGTAGTATTAAGCTCACAGATAGTTCTCGAATCAGACTTTGATCCTTATGACTTCTATACTGAACTTGCAGAAAAAAATCCTTCACCTTATATGTTTTATTTTCCTTCGCCATACGGTACAGTTATCGGCTCAAGTCCGGAAATACTGTTAAAAATAGAAAACAGCCGGATTTTTATAGCGCCGATTGCAGGAACAAGACCCAGAGGAAAAGATACCGAAGAAGACAGATTTCTTGCAGATGATCTTCTGAATGATGACAAGGAACTTGCAGAACACAGAATGCTTATTGACCTTGCACGAAACGACATAGGAAAATTCAGTATACCGGGTAGTGTCAGAGTGGAAAATCCAATGCATATAGAATATTTTCAGCATGTTATGCATATTGTAAGTGATGTTTACGGTGAAATGAAGAAGGAAACTGACATTTTCGATGTTTTAACCACTGCATTTCCTGCGGGAACCCTAAGCGGAGCGCCAAAGATCAGGGCAATGGAAATAATATCAGAGCTGGAAAACAACAGACGCAATATCTACGGCGGCGGTACGGGCTTTCTGCATTATAACGGTGATTCCCAGATTGCCATTACTATAAGAACCGCATTTTATAAAGATAAGAGGTATTATATACAGTCAGGTGCAGGAATTGTCTATGATTCAGACCCTGAAAAAGAATACCGCGAAATACTTCACAAAAGAAAATCGCTGACTGGAATTTTTGAAAAGGAGGGAAATTTATGATTTTACTAATTGATAACTATGATTCTTTTGTTTTCAACGTAAAACAGTACATTGAGGATATCAGCGGAAAAAGTGTCTATACTGTAAGAAACGACAGTATTACCATAAAAGATATCAGAGAACTAAAGCCTTCGGGAATTATTCTGTCTCCCGGACCAAAACACCCTTCTGACAGCAATATATGTCTTGATATTCTGAAAAACATTTCAGATATTCCCGTTCTGGGTATTTGTCTCGGACATCAGGCTGTGGGATATTCGCTTTCAGGCGAGATAAACTGTCTTGATATCCCTGTTCACGGCAAAACCAGCAATATTAATATTATAAAGAAAGAAAAATTATTTGATAATATACCTGAAAGTTTTTCTGTTATGCGGTATCACTCACTGTATATCTCTGAAAACAACTTTCCCGAAGAATTGGAAATACTTGCCAAAACAGATGACGGCATAATAATGGCAGTAAAACATAAAACAAAAGAAATATACGGTGTTCAGTTTCATCCGGAATCATATTTTACAGATTACGGGAAGGAAATTCTGAAAAACTTTATTTCAATATCATATAATCAGGAGGAAAATTTATGCTAAGAAAATATATTATAAAACTACAGGATAAAGAAAGTCTTTCAAATACAGATTTTGAAGAAATAGTAAAAATCATCGCTGATAAGTCTTATGATAAAAACCAGCTCAGCGCGCTTCTTGTTCTTATATCTGAGGAAAGTCTTACACCGGAAGGATTGGCCGCCTTTGTAAAAAACATTTTAAAATACAGTTCTACATTTGAAGATACAGGAGCTATGATTGATGTGTGCGGAACAGGAGGAGACGGATTCAAAACTATTAATATCTCCACAGCAACAGCATTTATCTGCGGCGCTCTCGGTGTGACAGTGGCGAAGCACGGCAACAGAGCTGTTTCCAGCAGAAGCGGCAGCAGTGACATTCTGGATATTCTGAATGTGCCATTGGAAAGCTCTATTGACAGACAGCAGCATATCCTAAAAAATCAAAATCTATCTTTCTTTCATGCGCCATATTTCCACAAACTTGTGGGAGAAGTAAAAACGCTCCGTGAAAAACTCGGAGTAAGAACAGTTTTCAATATTTTAGGGCCGCTTCTTCACCCAAATTTACACTTGAAATATCAGCTTGTAGGCATCTATCACAAACCTGTCCAGAGCCTTTATGCCGAAACACTCCGGCATCTGGGAAGAGAACATGCGCTTATTGTAAGGGGAAATGACGGGCTTGATGAAATATCCATAACTGCTGACACCAAGATCATAGAAGTAAAACAGGATAAAATAAAAGAATTTTATATTTCACCTGAAGAATACGGCTTCAAAAGAACAGCCCACAGTGAAATTACCGGAGGAAATCCTGAGGAAAATGCCGAAATTCTTATTAATATACTAAACGGCAGAGAAAAAGGGGCTAAAAGGGATATTGTCGTTCTGAACTCTATGTTTGCAGTCTATACATCAGACTTCTGCGATTCTCCTGAAAAAGCAAAGACAATAATAGAAAACGCTCTGAACAGCGGTCATATTTATGATTATTTCAGAAACTACATTAATTTTTTAAAGGAGGTAAGCTAATGTCTAATATACTGCAAAAAATCAAACTGGAAAGGGAAAAACAACTTTCCGATGAAAAAAATCTTCTTTCAAAACCCTCACTTATAAAGGCTTTGAAAAAGGAAGGAATTCAGATAATCGGTGAGATAAAAAGAGCTTCTCCATCCAAAGGAAAAATTGCCGAAAATACTTTTGACATTGAAAAACAGCTTGATTATTATGTAAAAAATAATATTGCAGCTTTTTCCATCCTTACAGAAAACCATTTTTTCAAAGGAAAGAATGAAGACCTTAGTTTTGCCAGAGAACTTTATCCCGAAATCCCTATACTGCGTAAAGATTTTATTTTTGATCCGTTTCAGGTAGCACAGGCAAAATTTATCGGGGCAAGTGCAGTTCTCCTTATAGTAAAAATGCTTTCAGATACTGAATTGAAAAAGCTTCATAAACTCGCACTTGATCTGGAACTGGAAGTTCTTGTAGAAATACATAACGAAGAAGATTTGGAAAGAGCTTTGAAAATCCCTGATATTGCTCTTTTGGGAATTAACAACAGAAATCTCGACACTTTTGAAACTTCACTTTCTGTTACAGAAAAATTTTTTCCAAAAATTCCCGCTGACAGAAATATTACTATTATAAGTGAAAGCGGTATACATACTCATGAAGACTTAAAATTCGTGGAATCTATCGGTGTTTCCGGGGTTCTTATAGGCGAATCCCTTATGAAAGGCGGTCTTTTAGCATAAAAATAGAAAAATAAAGCAATGGAAAGGAAAACTATGAGCAAACTAAAAATATGCGGAATCAGGTCTATAGAAGAGATATTGGAACTTGCAGAACTGGACATTGATTATTTCGGCTGTATTTTTGCCAACAGCCCAAGACAGGTTTCTGTGGAACTTGCTAAAAAAATAACTGAAACCGCTCATAAATATAATAAAAAAACAGTAGGTGTTTTCGTAAATTCTTCAGCAGATGAAATAAGGGAAATAAGAAGTGTCGTAAAGCTCGATGTTATCCAGCTTCACGGCGACGAAACCCCGGAATTCTGCAAAAAACTCGGCGGAACTATCTGGAAAGTATTCAGAGTTTTTGATGAAATACCTGATATCACACCTTACAGAGACTATATTGAATATGCACTATTTGATACCAAAGGTAAAGATTACGGCGGAAACGGAATTATTTTTGACTGGAGTATACTTAAAAATCTCGATTTTCCATATGTTCTCGCTGGTGGTCTGTCAAAAGAAAATATAAAAAATGCCCTGAAATATAATCCGGCAGTTCTGGATATCAACAGCAAAGCAGAGATCAATAACAGAAAAGATAAAAACCTTATATTAGATATAATAGATATTGTTAAACAAGAAAGGAATGAAATATGAATAAAAAATCTTATTATGGTGATTTTGGCGGACAGTTTGTTCCCGAAACTATTATGAATGCACTTATAGAACTGGAAAAAGAATATGAGAAAACCATTGATGACAAGGAGTTCAGAGATGAATTCCAGAGCCTTCTAAAAGACTTTGTGGGACGGGAAACACCTTTATACCATGCAAAAAATTTAAGCAGACATTACGGGCATAATATATTTTTGAAAAGAGAGGATCTGAATCATACAGGAGCCCATAAAATAAACAATGCACTTGGTCAGGCACTGCTTGCACAAAAAATGGGAAAAAAGAAAATAATCGCCGAAACAGGTGCAGGACAGCACGGAGTTGCCACAGCTACAGCTGCCGCTCTTCTGGGCATGGAATGTGACGTTTATATGGGAGCTGTTGATATAGAGAGACAGAAATTAAATGTTTTCCGTATGGAACTGCTTGGTGCTAAAGTTATTTCCGTGGAAGAAGGGCTGAAAACATTAAAAGAAGCTACTACTGCTGCTATTCAGGCATGGGTTAACGAAGTGGAGAATGTGTTTTATGTCATAGGTTCAGTGGTAGGCCCTTATCCGTATCCGGAAATGGTAAAAGACTTTCAGTCTGTTATTGGTGATGAAACAAAAAAACAGATGGAAAAATACGGGAATACAGACTGTATTATTGCCTGTGTCGGCGGCGGCAGCAATGCCATGGGAATTTTTTCAGCTTTTCTTGACGACAAAGATACCGCATTATATGGAATTGAAGCAGGAGGAAAAGGTATTGATACAGATGAACACGCCGCTACTCTCACAATGGGAAGTCCGGGAATACTTCACGGAATGAAGACTTATGTACTTCAGGACAAATACGGCCGTATAAATCCCGTTCATTCCATATCAGCGGGACTTGATTATCCCGGAGTCGGTCCGGAACACTCTTTTCTTTTTGATACAAAGAGAGTTACATATGCAGCTGTTACTGATAACGAAGCTATGGAAGCATTGCTGCTGCTTACGCAGAAAGAAGGAATAATTCCTGCTATAGAAAGTGCACATGCTGTGGCTTACCTTGAAAAGCTCTGCCCTGTTCTTGAAGGAAAGAAAAATATTGTTGTAAATATCTCAGGACGTGGTGACAAAGATATGCATACGGTATTTTCTATATTAAAAGGAGGCGAAGTCCATGAATAAACTGGAAAATATTTTTAAAGAGAAAAAAAATGTCAATATCGGATATATAGTAGGCGGTTTCCCGGATATAAACTATACCAGAGAATTTCTTCTGAATCTGGAAAAATCACCAATTGATATATTGGAAATAGGTATTCCCTATTCTGATCCTATTGCCGACGGAAAAATTATTTCTGAAGCTTCTTTTACTGCCGCACAGAATAATGTTACTCCTGACACTGTCTTTGATCTTTTGACTGCTGAAAAGGAAAAGATTAATACACCCCTTGTGTTTTTAATATATTACAATCTTATTTTTGCCTATGGAATTGATAACTTTATAAAAAAATCCGCCGAAGCTGGAATAACCGGACTTATAATTCCTGACCTGCCTTATGAAGAAGCGCAGGAACTTATTGATAAACTAAATAAAAACAATATTGCCTTTATTCCTCTTGTAAGCGTTACCTCGAAAGACCGTATTCCAAAGCTGGTTTCACAGGGGAGCGGTTTTATATATGCCATTGCCTCACTTGGAGTTACGGGAACAAAACAGGTTTCCCCTGACAGGCTCACAGATTTTATAAATGAAATAAAAGAACATACAGAACTTCCTGTAGCTATAGGCTTTGGAATAAAAAACAGAGAAGATATAAAAAAGCTGCGGGATTCTGCAGATGGATTAATTGTAGGAACTTCCATAGTAAAATTAACAAAAAATCATAATCCTGATGAAATTCTTCCTGAATTACAGGAATTATTTACAGTATAAATTTTATACCAAATAAATATTTTTATAAAAGCCGGATTACTTCCCAATTTAATCCGGCTCTTTTTCTGCTACTTATTATTTATAAAACAGGTTTCCCCTCACTTAACATCTTATATATAAAATCTACCCTGACAGCTATGTCTTCCACACTGTGACTTTCTTCCCCCGTCATAAGACCTATCATTATATTCATTATTCCGCCCTGTAAGAATTTTAGTATAAAATCATCATGACTGTTATCCTTAAAAACCACTTTCATAAATTTTTTCAGATATTCATCAGAAGAAATAGATATCAAGTATATAAGTTTATCACGAAAAAACAGTTTATTATCCTCCAGATGTATCATAAAGTGGGAAAACAGTATTTCAATAAGTTGTTTATAACTTATATTTTCCATTTTGATTATTCTCTCCATAATTTTTTCAAAATTATCATTGAAGTAATATAAAACAATGTCTTCCTTACTCTCAAAATTTCTGTAGTAACTCAGCCTTGATACCCCGGCTTTGTTACATATTTCTGTTATTTTTATCTCATGAAAGGATTTTTTTCTCATTAAATACAGCAATGACTGTACTATCAAACTTTTACTGTGAAATTTCTGCATCTCTTTACTTCTCATCTTCATCTCCCAAAGTGTAAATTTTTAAAATAATATTTTATATAAAAGTAACAAAACAGCAGGTTTTGTATCTTTAAAAAGAAAATTCAGTATGATATATTATTTTATGTAACAATTGTATCATATGGAATTTTTTTCTTCCAGAAATTTTAAAACAAAAATACTAAGGAGACAACATAATGAAAATACTAGGAATTTCAGCCGGGACAAGAAACGGTAACAATGATTCAATGTGTAAGGAAGCATTGATGGGAGCACAGGAGGCAGGAGCTGAAGTAGAATTTATAAGACTGCTTGATCTTGATATAAAGCATTGTACGGGATGTATTGCCTGTGTAAGAACTTTAATGTCAGGACAGGGCGGAATATGCACACTTAAAGATGATTTTGAATGGTTAAAGGATAAAATACTGGATGCCGACGGAATTGTTTTCTCTGTTCCGATCTTTGAAAAGGGAGCTTTGGGTATGTTCAGAACTCTGCTTGACCGCTTCGGTCCGAGAATGGACAGGGCAAATAATGTTATCGGTACAAAAATCGCAAGGGAAAACGGCGGAAAAGAGCCTGACCAGAGAGTTTTGAAAAATAAAGCAGTTTCATATATGGCATTAGGCGGATCTGAATGGACTACAAGGGTTCAGTGTGATATGGAACTGTTCTCGCTGGTTCCAATGTGGAAAACAATTAATAATGAAGTTTTTGACTGGTCTACCAATATTCTGCTTGATGAGGAAAGAATAAATAAAGTAAACAAAATTGGGAAAAATCTTGCAATGGCATCATTAGAAGCAGATAATGCTGAATATCTCGGAGATCAGGGAATCTGCCCGCACTGCCACAGCAGAAATTTTTATTTAAATAATGATTCCAGCGAAGCTGTCTGCTGTTTGTGCGGAATAATCGGAGAAATAAAAGTAACTGACGGAAAAATCAGTTTTTACTTCCCGGAAGAACAGCTTTCCCATGCTCATAATACAATGCCCGGAAAACTTATCCATGTTAATGACATCAGAGGTACTGTGGAGACACTAAAAGATATGAAAAATTCTCCTGTCTATGCTGAAAGAATAAAAAAATACAAAGAATTTATTCAGCCGCTCAGACCTGAAAATTAAGATATTAATATTTTGATTAAAAATAAAAGAGATATAGTGCTGTAATTCCTGTATCTCTTTTATTCTAATAACTCAGATTTATTCCCTCCAATATAATTCCCATGTTCATCGTAGTATTTTCTGCCTTGATAAAAAAAATTATTTATACTATGATAAACAAACTCGTTATACTTTGGGACAGGTTCTTTAATTGCTTTCAAATCAACTGTTTTATTTCCATTATATAAAAAATATTTTTCTATAAAATCCCATATATTTTTTCCATAACAAATTACGTCAATTCCATCATGAATTGAATAAACAGCATTATCGCTGTAATCCCCTAAAGCTAAAAATTTATTAGCTGTAATTGGTATAAACAAAGGTTTTTCTTTAACCATTGCTTTTACTGCCTCTGCCTTTTCTTCCATAGTTTCCGGCTGTACTCCCCAGTCCTCACGCCATCCTCCCAAAGATTCCGCTGTGTACAAGACTCCGTCTATTGTCCAGTCGAACATTTTAGATTTTATATTATTTATATATTCTTCAGATAAATTTCTCCAGTTTGTGAAATTGCACCAGCAGTTATTATCGTCAAAATCATTGTCAAAAGGAAGAGCAGCCATTAAAAATGCTCTGAAATCCAAAGGAAAGTTTATACCGTAATATTTTTCAGCTGATAAAATTTCTTCCTCTGACATGCCGTCTTTCAGAGTAATTTCATATCCTTCTAATATTTTCAGACTTTTTTTAATTTCTGTTTCAAACATATTTTTCTGCCTCTCTCAAAAATTTTATTATAAAAAACAGTCCCCTTATATCAGTAAAGTTATAAAAAGAACTGTTTTCCATTACATTTATATTATCTTCTAATCCACTGCCACACCGTTTTTGAATGTAACACTGCCTTCCAAAGTTCCGTCCTCATTAAACATAGTAATAGTCCCGTTATTTACATTACTTCCTTCAAATGTACCCATAGTAGCTATATTCCCGTTTCCGAAGAAAATAACAAGACCGTTTAAAGTATCATCGCCAGAAGGCTCGAATTCTTTTATATGGCTTTCTGTTGTTTCAAAAATATATGCCGGTTCTTTTGTATCAGCAAAATAATCTACCACTATATAAAGATTCTTTCCTTGCGAGTAGACTTTACGCTCAAATTCAGCATTTGTCTTAGTAACTGAATTTCCTTCGGCATCAAAATAGACTACTGTTTTTCCTTTGGCATACTGTAAATTGTCATACTTTGCTATTCCTGATTTTTGTGCTGCAAAAACACTTAATGCTAAAAGTAAAAATAATATCAAAGTTAGTTTTTTCATAACAGCCTCCTGTTTAATTTTTCTATATTATATCATTAATTTATTATTTTAGATATAAGATTTTTAAAAACTTTTTCTTTTGTAAGTAGATGTAAAAAATGCTATAATTAGGGATATTTTATTGAATTTAGCATCCTTATTACTGAAAATTTTATAAAAAACACAAATAATCAAAAAAAATATCTATTTTTCTGACAAAATATAAGATTTCAGCAGTGAGTATACTAAATTAAGAAGGAGTTTCAAAATGTCATATAAAAAAATCGATGACCAGATTATATCTGAGTTTTCATCTTTTCTTGATGAAAAGCAGATCATTACAATAGAAAGCGAAAAGCTGATATATGCCAAGGACAAAACAGAAGACTTTGTATATATGCCGGAATTGGTACTGATTCCTGCCAATACAGAAGAAGTTTCCCGAATACTGAAAATATGTAATGAACACCTGATTCCCGTTACTGTGAGAAGTACAGGAACAGGACTCAGCGGCGGAGCACTTCCTGTAAAAGGCGGAATTGTAATTTCCATGGAAAAGTTTAATAAAATACTGAATATTGATACTGATAACTTTCAGATTACTACAGAGCCATTTGTTATAAATTATATTTTACAGCAGGCAGTAAAAGAAAAAGGACTTTTTTATCCTCCTGATCCTGCTAATTACAAAGACTGCTCTATCGGCGGAAATATTTCAGAGAATTCAGGAGGCCCGAAAGCAGTAAAATATGGAACTACCAAAGATTATGTTCTCAGCCTTGAAGTGGTACTTGCCAACGGAGACATCATAAATACAGGAAGAAATCTTATAAAAGATGTTGCCGGATATAATCTTACACAGCTTTTTGTGGGAAGTGAAGGAACTTTGGGAGTTATCACCAAAGCCACACTAAAGCTTCTCCCTGAAATAAAAGAAAATGTTCTTATGCTGATGTCTTTTACCACTGTAGAAGATGCCGGAAGAGCTGTGAACACTATCTTAAATACGGGAATTATCCCAAGTTCGCTTGAGTTCATGGAGAGAAATGCACTTATTATTTCAAAAGAACATATAAATGCCGAATTTCCTCCTGTGAGTGAGAAAACACAGGCACATCTAATAGTAGAGCTTGACGGCAATGATTATGAAAAGCTTCTGGAAGAGAGAGAAATCCTGAAAACAGCAGTGGAAAAAGCTGATAATCCTGAATTTATTCTCTTTGCCAATTCAGAAGAAGAAAAAGAACAGATATGGACACTGCGTAGAAATACGGGTACTGCTGTAGGAGATAAAGATGTCTATAAGGAACAGGACATTTCCATTCCACGTGCGAATATCCCGAAAGCAGTTAATTTCATTAATAATTGGTGCCAAAAATACGGATATACAGCTGCATGCTATGGACACGCAGGAGATGGAAATATTCACGCAAATATTTTACGTTCGGGAGTTTCTGATGATATATGGAATAATAAGCTAAAAGTACACTTGAAAGAACTTTTTGATTATATATGCAACACTCTGAACGGATCAGTAACAGGAGAACACGGAATCGGATTTGTCCAAAGAGAATACCTTCCTGTTATGATTGATGAAACTACACTTAATATAATGAAAAGTATAAAAAATCTTCTTGATCCGAATAATATTATTAATCCCGGAAAAATCTTTCTGGATTAGTTCAAAATTAATTCAAATAAAAAAAGTTATGTTTACACTGAGTTTACATAACTTTTTATTATATTTAGAATAACAGCTACAGTTTTTTCTCTGCATCTTCAAGAGAACTGTAACCGTACATTTTTACGGTATTCATAAGATTCTCATAAACGAGATTTTTATTATCACGGACACATTCAAGAATGTATGAATAATATAATTCCAGAGTTTTTTCAGAATATGTAAGAAGTTCTCCCCTGTAGTATGTCTCCACTGAAGTTATCTCTGCTGTGTCGCTTTCTTTTTCCAGCGGTCTTCCGGCATTGGAAATCTTTGGATAATTTCTATTTACTTTCTGTCTCCACTGAAGGTATACCTCCAGAATTTTTTCAGTGAGTTCTTGTTTTTTCTCACTGACTTTCGGAAGCTTATCCTTAATTTTGCCGTATTCTTCCGGCATTGTATATTCCATCATTCTTGCATATTTTTCAGTGAGAATATTATGACCTGCTGACTCTGCTTTTATCAGATCAGTAAGATAACTTTCAAGAACTGCTTTATTGCAGGTTTCCCACTGGCTTTTTCTCATAATCTCAAAAGTTTCCCAGTCATTTTGACATGAAGCCTGACCACCGATATTCTGTGTGCTGTGAAACATCTCCCACTCTCTCTGTGTTATTTCACCGGCGAGTTCCTCTATATTTTTTTCAGACATGAGCTTTTCTCCTTTCTCAGTCTATCCACGGATTAGAATTTCTCAATTTTTCATCAGATATTTTTCTTTGAATATCAGGGCCGTGATCAAGTAAAAAATCACTTTTATTTTCAGAAATACCCTGTAATTTCATTTCGCTGATGATCATACTGCAAATCTTTTCGACTATATCCAGTTTATCAGAATTACTGGAATCTATAAGCTGATTCAGCATACCATGTATTTCCCTGCCTAATACCGGCAGAAACTGCATATCTTTATGCATCCATTTATAAAACGGCATATACTTTTTATTCAGAAGATAGATCATATGAATACTCTCATTTATAAATTCCGCTTCTGCTACTCTTGCTGCTACGAATTCTTCTCTTTTCAGACATCTTCCAAGATTATACTGTCCTGATTGTGCTATTTTCATACATCTGGCAGCTATTTTATCAAGTCTTATATCTTCGGGATAATATTCCAGCAGTCTCTCTCTTATTTTGGAAAATTCACCCAAAGGATCATAAAATACACTTCCGTTTGTGACTACAGAAAGATTCGCCTCAGGAATAATTCTCCATTCGTCAAGTGTTTCCGGACCATATTCCTTCCCAGTAAATTTCAGATAAAATCTTTCAGTATTCAGAACTCCTCTTCTGCCGCCGCCCCATTCACTTATTTCCAAGGCAGGAAATAACATAAAGCTTTTCGGCAGAGATTCCAGCACTTTCACGAGCTTTTCCCCATATTTGCCGTAATCTTTTTTTGTAAGCCAAAAACAACACGACGGTCCGAAATCATGATCTCTCGATATTTCATCATCATAACCATAGCACTCAGATCCTTCTCCTACAAGTCCTACAGCCATTCGTTCTGTAAGCTCCCCCATTTCTCTCTCTATTACAGGTCTGCATACTTCTTCATAATAGAGCCTTGATAATTCCAGCCCTTTCATACCTCTTCACCAGTTTTCGCCCTTACAGCCTTTAGGTTTTCCTCAAGGTTTTTATAATTAACACTGTTTTTCCCAAAAGTCTTTTCACATATCAGAAGACTTTCCTCAAACAGATCCCCGGCTTTTTTATAATCTCCCTCTTCATAAGAAAATATTGCCAGATTATTCAGAGCTGCTGAATAAAGTGAATGCTCTTTTCCCACTGTTTCAGAAAATATTTGCAAAGCTTTCTCTGTACATTTTTTTGCTTTCTCCCTTGCCCCTGCTGATTTATAAGGAAGTACAAGATTATTCAGTGTTGTTCCGTATTCAAGTTTATATTCAGGAAGATTCCTTAGAATCTCAAGACTTTTTTCATGTAACTCCAGAGCTTTTTCATACTGCTGCCTGTCCTGATACAAAAGTCCCAGATTATTGCATACACTGGCATACAGATAACCATTTTCTCCGTTCGCTGAATATATTTCCATGCTTTTCATATAAAGCTCAAGAGCCTTGTCATACTCTCTCATAAATCTATACAGTTCTGCAAGGTTCAAAATGCATGTTGCGTATTCCTTATTATCTATACCGTATTTTTTCCTGATGAGCGACTCTCCTTCAAGTAAATAATTCTCTGCCTCGCCGTACTCACCTACATATCGCAGAATTCCGCCGAAATCATTCAGCACAGTTATTACTTCGTTACTATCAGTACCGTAATTTTCCCTTGTTACAAGAAGCAATTCTCTGAAAACAGGAATCTGTTCCAAAATTTTCCCCTGTTTTTTTAGCTCCATAATTGTTTTTGTTAAACTTTCCAAAGATTTATCCATCTCTATTCCTTTCGTTTACACAGTGCAACAGTAATTTCCCTTTATACATTATTGTAAAAGCAAACATAACAGGCTAAACTCTTTCTCTTCTGTAAAAAATCAGCCCTGCTGCTATTAATATACCTGATATCAGCATATACAACGGATTAGCTATAGCCGCATACACAGCTATTGTTATTCCGCTTATAGTGGCAAATATGGGAATAGCCGGATAAAGCGGCACTTTATACGGTCTTTCTATTCCAGGCGCTTTTTTTCTCAAAATGATAACTCCCATAAATAAAAATGAATAATATATCCAAAACACTGCCACAGGAATATCGCCGAATACATTAGGATTTCTTGTGATAAATATAAGCGCCAGATAAATACATGACAAAACATACATAAATATAGAAGCATTTATCGGCTGATCAAATTTTCTACTTACTTTCCCCATTATATTTTTACACGGGAATTTATTATCCAGAGCCAGACTATACGGAATTCTGGGACTTGCTATTACGAACCCGTTTAATCCCCCGAATGCAGAAATTACTATCCCTGCAAATATAAACTTTGCTCCTTTTTCTCCGAAGAGATAAAGAGCCACTCCGAATATTCCCTGTTCCATTATCTTATTAACCGGAAAAACCGCAAGCAATGCAGTATTAAACAGCAGATATACAAGGGTTATTATGCTTAACCCCCATATTATAGATTTGGGAAGGTCTTTTTTCAGGTTTTTCAGCTCTCCTGATATTGAACTCACATATATCCACCCGTCAAATGCAAACATAACAGGCACCAAAGCCTTTCCAAACAAAAGAAAAAAAGATTTTCCGTGACCCGCACCTGACATTCCGTATGAATTCCATGTTACATGCAGCATACTTCCCTTTGAAAAACCGTATATTATTATCAAAATAATAGGAACCAGTTTCGCTGTGGTAGATACTATCTGAATTATTCCGCCTGCCTTTTTGGTAAACATATTTATAAAGCTCACTGCTGTAAGTGTTCCGAAAGAGATAAAAAGCATGAGATGCATATTAGACTCTATCCCAAGAAAATTCAGCAGAAAAACTGAAAAATAATATACTATAATTGCTTCTATTGCCGGCATATAAAGGATACAAAGGCTCCAGCCCACTATATATGAAAAAAATCTTCCGTATATCTCATCTGCATAAGCTACTATTCCACCTGTTCTTGGAATTGCAGCGCTGATTTCCGCTATTGTCAGTCCGGAAAAAATCGTTATTATCCCGCCTGTAATCCATGCAAGAAGTGCTATTTTAGGATTTCCCCCGGCTTCACTCAAAATTACCTCTGCTTTAAAAAATATCCCTATCCCAATGACGATTCCCACGACCATTGATAACGCCACGAATAACCCGTATTTTTTATTTAAATGTGTTTCCATATCTTTGTAATTCCTATTCTCTTAAAAATTTTTTATATCATTAAATACCACAAAGACCATTAATCCTATGAGAAGACTGAAACCTACTATATGGAATTTTTCTTCAAGTTTTTTATTTATTTTTATACCTATCATTTCCAAAAATACAAAGATAATTCTTCCCCCGTCCAGAGCCGGAAACGGCAAAAGGTTCAAAAGTCCTATATTCAGTGATATCAGTACAAAAAAATTCAGCAGTATTATAAATCCTTCGCTTGAGTAAGCCTCACCTACTACTTTGGTAAGTCCTACCGGTCCTGTAAGGTTGTTTAATCCTACTTTTCCTGTTACAAGTCCCGCGAGTCCCTTTATCATTTCTTCCATTATCTTGAAAAATGAGAGAAATGAAAGCTTTGCCCTGTCTAAAGGATTCATCTTCGGCGCATCTACTTCCACACCTAGTATATAGCTGTTTCCTTCACCCTGAGTCAGTTTTGTTTTCAAATCTATTTCTTTATTGTCTCTTAAAACTTTTATATCTACATCCTGTCCTTTATATCCGCTGGTATTCAGTTCTATAATATTTTTTGTAAGTTCCTGCCAGTTATTTATTTTATTCCCGTTAAAAGAAGTAATAATGTCTCCCTTTTGCAAAACGCTGTTTGCTTCTGCAGATACCGCAACATTTTTTATTTTTGCCGGTATATCTTTAGTTGAAATTACACCTGTTATAGAAAATAAAATGAATAATGCTATTATCCCTGACAAAAAATTCATAAAAACTCCTGCACTTAGGACTATCAGTCTTTTTAGGGGATTTTGCGTATTAAAACCGTTCTCTACTTCGTTTTCTGTCTCCACTTCCATACCATCTATACTCACAAATCCTCCAAAAGGAATTGCTCTTATAGAATAGACTGTTGTTTTCACCTTTTTTGATATTAGTTTTGGTCCCATACCCACTGCAAATTCCAATACAGGCATGTGAAACATCTTAGCTGTTATAAAATGTCCAAATTCGTGGATAAATACAATTATCCCCAATAAAAGCACTGTTATTATTATACTCATAATCTCTCCTTTTATCTGAATGTTATTATATTATATAACAGATTTGAAATTATTACTATTGACATTTTTTATCAGAAATTATATGATAGGATTATACTCTTCGGGGCAGGGTGCGATTCCCTACCGGCGGTAAAGTCCGCAAGCTTATTTTTTTATAAGCACGAACCGGTTAAATTCCGGTACCGACAGTTATAGTCTGGATGAAAGAAGATTTTATGCTGCTTTCTTTCATTGCTTGATGAAAGTTTTTTTATTTTGGGAGGACTTCATATTATGGATAAGAAATTCAGGTTTTTCAGCAATATCCTTATAATTATTGCAGCAGCTATGTGGGGAATAGACGGCGTTCTTCTTACTCCGTCATATTTTTCGGTATTTCACTTTTATAACGTGGAATTTATTGTATTTGTGGCACATTTTATTCCTTTTATATTTTTAAGTATCTTTATGTTTAAAAAGTATAAATATTTAAAGGTGTTTACATTAAGTGATCTGACTTACTTTTTTCTGATTGCTCTTTTCGGAGGAGTTATCGGTACGCTTTCTATGGTAAAAGCACTGCAGCTGAGCGAGTTCAGCCAGTACAGTGTTGTCATTCTTCTTCAGAAATTACAGCCTGTTTTTGCTATTCTGCTTGCAGCTGTATTACTAAAAGAAAAGCCCGGGAAAAAGTTTTACCTTTTGGCTTTAGTAGCGGTATGTTCCAGCTATGTTCTGGCTTTTGGCTTTAAGAGCCCTTCACTTCTGGAAAAGAATAATGTACAGGCATGTTTATACTCTGTCCTTGCTGCTTTTTCTTTTGGAAGCGGTACTGTATTCGGAAGAAAAGTTCTGAATAAATATGATTTTTCCACAAGTACTTTTTACAGATTTACATTTACAGCACTGATTATGTTTGTAATACTTCTGTTCAAAAAAGATCTTGGTACTGTATATGCATTCACTGCAAATAAAAACATGGTTATTCTTGCTTTATTCATTGCATTTTTTGGTCTTTTGGCAATATTTATATACTATTTAGGGCTGAAAGGAACTTCTGCATCTGTGGCTACTCTTTGTGAGCTTGCTTTTCCGCTGACTTCAGTGGCGCTGGAAGGCATACTCAGACACAGGATTCTCAGCCCGGTTCAGATTATTGCCGCTTTGATTCTTATTTCTTCGATTTTATATCTGAATTTTTCTAATATTAATTCCGAGGAAAAATTTGAAAAAAGCTGATAAATATAAAAATTTAAATCAAAAAACGGAGTTTTATCCCTAAAGGATCTACTCCGTTTCATTATATAAGTCCTAATTTTACCAATGCTTTGTACACTCCGTCATCATCAATGGAATCTGTTACCATATCTGCATAACTTTTTAGAATATCGCTTCCGTTTCCCATAGCAATCCCTAGTTTAGAAGCCTGTAAAAGCTCTATATCATTATCCCCGTCTCCTATGGAAACTACTTCCGAGAAGTCTATACCAAGATTTTCCAAAAGAATTTTTACACCTGTCTGTTTTGATACTGTTTTTGAGATAATGTCCACTCCCGCTTCATTCCATCTAAGGATACGCATATTATTTCTTTCTGCGGTATCTGTAAGAATATTGTCATATCTGCTTCCTGCGAATATCCACAGGCAATTTCCGGGAATATATCTCTCGCCGAGTTCCTGAGGCATGTATTCTTTATCCACGACATCCAGATCACTCATTTTTTCAGGATGTAAATTCAGATAAGTACCGTCATTATTCAAAAGTCCGTAAGAAAAATCATTTCTTTTTGCGAGATCAAACATGGCTCTTGCTCTTTCTTCGTCAATAGTCTTATCATATACTACTTTTTCCTCATGCCATACAGTATGACCATTTAAAAATACTGCATTTTTTATTGAAAGTCTTTCAAGGTAATCATTTATTGTATACTTAGGTCTCCCGGTTGCAATAACAGGAATTATCCCTGATTTCTCCAGTAATTTTATTGCTTTTTCCGTATTTTCCCTCATTGTGTGATCTTTTTTTGATACAAGTGTATCATCAAAATCAAAAAATACTGCCTTTATCATTTTAAAGCCTCCAATGTAATTAAACACAAAAAGGTTCAATCATATTAAATTTTTAATAAAAATTGAACTATAGTTTCTGTATTAATTTGTATAAAATTTATAAAACTTCGATTTTAAAAGTCTTTTTCTTCAAACATAGCGTCATCCATATCTTCATATCCAATTCCGCTTGGTATAATCGTAAATACTTTATCAGTAATTTTAGAGAGCTGTGCATCCATGGCATAAGCAGTTCCACTCACAAAATCTATTACCCTCTGTCCTATTTCAAAACCTAAAAATTCCAAACTAAAAGTAACCACTTTTTTCTCTTTTATGGAATCTGCAATTAATCTCGAATCCTCAAAAGTCTTCGGCCTTATTATCGATACTGAACTCACTCTCATCTTACCACCTTCTTCTCTTCTTGCACCACCAAAAATATTTACGATCTTTCGGTTTTCATCGTTTATATTAGTCTCTATAGGCTGAGATTTTATCTGTACGTGTTTCTTAGGCTCGTAGTACTCCTCTTCAAACTCGTCTTTTTCATCATAATTCATACCTATCATCTCTAAAATCTTTTTAAACACCTTTTTCCCTCCTATTCAAACAGCTTGCTGCCGATCCTTACTATTGTAGCACCTTCTATTAAGGCTTCCCTGTAGTCATTTGACATTCCCATTGATAATTCATCTAAATTCAGATTATATTTTTTATTTATATCATTCTTAATCTCAAACGTTTCCCTGAAATATTTCCTTAGTTTATTTTCATCATCTGTTAAAGGGGCCATTGTCATAAGACCTCTTATATTTACATTATCAGCTTTTATTTTAAATACGTCTGATAACTCTGATACACTAAAACCCGTTTTTGATTCTTCGTGGCTTACATTTACCTGTATCAGTACATCTACTTTTCTTCCAATTTCGCAGGCTTTTTCATTTACCTCCTCAAGTAAAGATATTGTATCTATCGAGTGTATTAAATTAACACGCTTAATTATATACTTTATTTTATTTTTTTGCAAGCGTCCGATGAAATCCCACGTTAATTCAGGATTATCAATAGTTTTAATCTTATCTCTAAATAGCTGTGCCTTATTTTCTCCAAAATAATTAAATCCCATGTTAACTATTTTCTGATGTTCTTCAAGATCAAAATACTTTGTTACAAATAAAATTTTAACTTTTTCAGGATAAGGTGAATATTTTTTTATGTCATTTTCTATGTCGCTATAATTTTTTAAGATTTTTTCTTTATTAAGTTCCATGCCGTCTCCTTATATAAATTCCACGAATACCTCATTAGCTAGCATTATACCCTTTTTGGTCAGTATTATTCTGTCTCCTGTTTTCTCAAGAAGTCCGTTTTCTATTAATTTTTCCACTCTGCTGTCAGTAAAATACTCTGTTCCGGTATCCAGAAGCCTAAGCCCCAGTATTATTTTCATTTTTTCTTTTTCAGTTTCGTCTATCTCTTCTATACTGCTGATATCTACAGGTAATTCGCCGCTGTCTATCATTTTGTAATATTTATACAGATTTTTCAGATTTTTATATCTCCGGTCACTGCAATAACTGGATGAATTCACACCCAATCCTATGAATTCTTTATTTTCCCAGTACTTTGTATTATGTCTGGCTTTTTTCCCGGGTTTTGCAAAATTAGATATTTCATAATGAATATATCCGGCTTTTGTCAGCTCTTCTATTATTGTTTCATACATAACTGCTTCCAGATCTGTGTCAGTCTCCTCTATAAGACCTTTTTCCCTTTGCTTCCAGAATAATGTCCCTTCTTCCCATATAAGGGAATAGATTGAAATATGATCGGGATTTATTTCCTTTATTATTCTGATATCGCTGTAAACATCTTCAAGAGTCTGACCCGGTATTCCAAACATCAGATCTATGGTTATATTTTCAAATCCTGCTTCTCTTGCTTTTCTGTATGTCTCCAGTGCCTGAGCGGCATTATGATTTCTCCCTGCGGTTTTCAGCACATGATCCTGAAAACTCTGTATTCCGATGCTAAGCCTGTTTATCCCGGCTTTTATATATTCCTGAAAATCTTTGATGCTGTAATCCAGTGGATTTATTTCAGCTGTCACCTCTGCATTATCTCTTATTTTCAACTCGGATAATATTCTAGCAAAGTTCCCAGCACCGATCAATCCGGGAGTCCCCCCGCCAAAATAGACTGTATCGTAGTAGTACACCGGATACAGTCTGCTTTCCTTTATTATGTAATCTGTATATCTGTCTATTTCATGTCCCATATTTATAAATGTCCAAAAATCGCAGTAAAAACATTTTTTGTCACAAAACGGGATATGAATATATAATGC
The DNA here is from genome assembly GCF_024158605.1 of Sebaldella sp. S0638. Taxonomy (NCBI): domain Bacteria; kingdom Fusobacteriati; phylum Fusobacteriota; class Fusobacteriia; order Fusobacteriales; family Leptotrichiaceae; genus Sebaldella; species Sebaldella sp. S0638. The sequence goes on from NZ_JAMZGM010000036.1 coordinate 28,876, forward strand.
ATCCATAAAATTACCTATATTTCCAAAGTTTTTGTAAAATCTTTCATAGTTTTATCCAGTTTATCCTGCACTGCTTTTTCAGATTTTTCATTTACACTGAAATAAAACTTGATTTTCGGCTCAGTTCCTGAAGGTCTTGCCGTAATGTATGTATCATCTTCAAGAATAAACTGTATTACATTTTCCACAGGAAGATTAATATCTTTCTCTTCATTTGTTTCATAATTATACTCTTTTTTCAGCTTAAAATCTTTTTTGATTTTTATTTTTTTATCCAGCAGTGTATCTTTTACATTTTCACGAAGATCTGTCATAAGGGCTCCCATTTTTTCTATCCCGTCTTTTCCAGCGAGAGTCACCGATTCTATTCCTTCAAGATAAAAACCATGTTTTTCATAGAATTTTTCCAGCTCTTCTGGAATACTTGTACCTTCTGAATGATAAAAAGCCGCCATTTCTGCTATAATAAGGCTTGTTACTATGGCATCCTTATCTCTTGCATGTGTACCTATAAGATAACCGTAGCTCTCCTCAAAGCCGAACAGATATGTTCCGTCGATTTCCTTTGATTCAAACTGTCTTATTTTTTCACCTATATACTTGAAACCTGTAAGTGTCTTAATCACTCCTACATTTTCTGCAGCTCCTATTTTATCTATCATTGGTGTAGAAACTACTGTTGTTATTACCTTTGCGTTAGACGGAATATTCTTTTTATTATTTAACAAATATTGCAAAATCAAAAGTCCCATTTGATTCCCGTTTGGATAATACCATTCTCCGGCTTTTGTTTTTACAGCTATTCCAATTCTGTCTGCATCAGGATCATTTGCCATTACAAGGTTAGCCCCTATACTGTCTGCGAGCTTTATTCCCAATTCAAAAACAGGTTTTTCTTCAGGATTGGCATACTTTACAGTAGGAAAAGTCCCGTCAGGCTCTATCTGCTCTTTTACAGCGGTTACATCAAAATTCAGTTCTCCCAGCACTCTCATTACAGGTCTTCCCCCTGTACCATGAAGCGGTGTGTAAACTATTTTGAAATTTTCTTTTCCTTTTATATCTTTATTTATTACCTGAGTTTTTATTGCATCTATGTATAAGTCGTCTATTTTTTCATCTAAAACAATAATAAGTCCTTTTTCTTTGGCTTCTTTTTCTGACATAAGCTTAATCTCATCAAAGCCATTTATTTTATTTACTTCATTAACTATTCCAGAAGCATGAGGTTCTACTACCTGAGCACCATCTTCCCAATATGCTTTATATCCGTTATATTCTACCGGATTATGACTCGCAGTAACTACTACTCCAGCCATACATCCCATTTCTCTTACACCAAACGAAAGTTCCGGTGTTGATCTGAGACTTTTATAAATATATGCTTTTATTCCATTGCCTGCCATAACTCTCGCTGTATTCATCGCATATTCCACAGAACCAATTCTACAGTCATGTGCTATTATTATCCCTTTTTTTACAGCTTCTTCCTTATTCACTGACATCATATAGTTCGCCAGTCCCTGAGTTGCTTTTCTTATCACATATTTATTAATTCTGTTAGTTCCTACTCCTCTGATCCCTCTGATTCCACCTGTACCAAATGTAAGATCCTTATAAAATCTTTCCTCTATTTCTTTGGCGTCATCTTTTATATTCTCCAATTCCTTTTTGTCTTCCTCATCAATAAAGTCTGAATGAAGCCACTCGTTATATCTTTGAATATAATTTTCCATGTTATCCTCCTGAATTCTAATTCTCTTTCTTTTTAATTCTACCACATTTTTATGAATCTACAAAGATTTTTATAGTTCAAAAAATAAAATGAAAGCTGCCCCTGCTTTTCCCGTTTATTTCTTCTCTGCTTTTCCCTTGTATTTATCACTTTTTCTTAAATGTCTGTAAAAATTATTCTATATAGTTTTCATGCGCAGCACCCTGTTTACTTAATTTTTTTATGATTAAAATAAAAACGGACTTTTCACTATTACATAAAAAATCCGTTTCTGTTTTAGAAATTGAAATATTCTTAATTTTTTGCGGGTTATATACTTATTACTTTAATTCCGGCCAGTATTCCTTATTCGCCTCAATTAAGTCATCGAGTATTAATTTTGCTATTCTTGCATTTGGCACAGTTTTTGACAGTGTAATTGCCTGCCACAGCTTTTCATAAGAATTTTCTGTCCATGCTTCTACTACCAGCTTTTCCACTGAAACCTGCTGCTCCATCATTCCTTTCTGGAATTGCGGTATGCTTCCTACTACCAGAGCTTCCGGTCCCTGCGAACCTACTATACATGGTATTTCTACCATTGCCGTAGGATCAAAATTTACTATTGCTCCGTTATTCGGTACAATAAGAAGCATTCTCTCTTTTGTATTATAAGAAATTGCTCTTGCAAGATCTACTATATATGAAGCGTGTTCATCTATTTCAAATTTCGTATCTTTTGCAGTACCGCTTTCTTTTATTCTCTTGCACTCACCAAAGATAAACTTTTCTCTTCCGTCCATTACTTCATTTGCTCTTGTATAGTCAGGATTAGAATGTGCCACTACTTCATCTGAAAACAAGTAATATTTCAGATACGTATTCGGAAGTGTTTTCTGATCCAGCATATACACATCCTTAGCTTTGGCAAATGTGTCATTCCAGCTTGCTTCCACATGCTGTCCTTCTACCTCGGCATCAGGTATATATCCGTATTTTTTCACATGTTCTTTTAATCTCGGCATAAGATCATTTCCTTCTCTATCTCTTATATCTGTCCACCATCCGAAATGGTTCAGCCCGAAATATTTTATCTCCATATCTTTTCTTGATTCAAGTCCCAGTATTTGCGCCATTCTTACTTCTATCCCTATTGGCATATCACATATATTAAGTATTTTTGAATCAGGTCTCAGCTTTCTTGTCGCTTCTGCCACAATTGCCGCAGGATTGGAATAATTCAGCATCCATGCATTAGGTGAATATTTTTCCATATAATCTGCCAGTTCTATAACAGGACCTATTGATCTCATACCATATGCCACGCCACCCGGCCCGCAAGTTTCCTGTCCTACTACACCATGTTTAAGAGGTATTTTTTCATCTTTTTCTCTCATAGCATACTTCCCTACTCTTATATGCGCCATAACGAAGTCTATATCAGTAAATGCCGTCTTTGGATCAGTAGTTGCCAGAAATTCTATTTCAGGTGCTTTTTCCTTTAGTATTATTTCACATGCATCAGCTACTATATCCTGTCTTTCCTTATCATTATCATAAAAGATAATTTTTCTTATAGGAAATTTCTCAAGGTTATCCAGAAGCATAAGTATGATTCCCGGTGTAAATGTACTTCCCCCGCCTGCTACTACAATTGAAAACTTTTTCATAATTTATTCCTCCTAAATTTTTTTTATAAATTAATTTTTTGTCTCAAAATTTTTACAATATGCTCATTTTTATATGTTCTATTCTTTTATCAGTGCTTCAAACCGTTCTCTTACCTGAGGTACTGATAAACCTACCACTATCTGAAATGCTTTTCCGTTCCTTACTACACCGTGTGCCCCGCCTTCTCTGAAAGCAGCATCTGATTTTACCATTGCTTCGTCATTTACGCTTACTCTCAGTCTTGTTGCACAGTTATTAACTTCCTGAATATTCTCTTTTCCTCCGAGAGCATCTAGAAATATCAATGCCTGATCCATAAATGCATCTTTAGTGTTAAGTTCCCCTTTTTTAGCTTTGTAATCCACTTTTGAATAAAGTTTTACTTCCGCATCTTCTTCTTCACGTCCCGGTGTTGCAATATTGAATTTTAGTATAAGAAATCTGAATACAAAAAAGTATATTACAGTAAATATTAATCCTATTATTATCTGGGCAAATACAGTCCCTGAATGATTCTTAAACAGCGGGATCCAGTTTTGCGTCATTATTTCTATAAGTCCTCCGCCCATATTTCCTACTACACCGAAAGCATACATTACAGTGGCCATTGTAGCTGCCAGTACGGCATGCACTGCAAATAATGCCGGCGCTATAAATAAAAACGTGAATTCAAGCGGTTCTGTGATACCTGCTACTATAGCTGTCAAAGTTGCCGACACAAGGAGACCCAGAACCATTTTTTTCTTTTCAGGCTTGGCAGTAACATATATTGCAGCTGCTATTCCCGGAATACCAAATATTTTTGAATTCCCGTGCAGTGCAAATCCTCCCTGAGGAAACAGATTCTTTACCGGCTCTGTTGCTGCTGCAAACTGCGGAAGATGCTCTGCCCAGTATTTTGCAATACCGCCTTCCACCACAGCAGGGCCAAATATAAACGGACCGTATATAAAGTGATGAAGACCTGTAGGTATGAGTATTCTTTCCAAAAATGTATAAAGCCATACACCAAGTAACTGTGATGATATCAGAAATCCCTGCATCGAAGCTATCAGATTCTGAATTACAGGCCATACAAGTGCTGTAATCAAAGCACATGGTATCATAGCAAAAAACGCTATTATTGCTACAAATGACGACCCCTGAAATATTCCCAGAAAATCTGGAAGCTTCGTATCAAAATATCTGTTATGTATGGCTATAATAATAGCTGATATTGCTATAGCCCCTACTATGCTGGTATCAAGTGTTTTTATTCCTGCTATATCAGTAAGACCGCTTACTCCTCCTATATCCTGAGTCATATCCACTCCGAATCTTCCGCCCCATAAAGTAAGTATAGCACTTAGAAAGTAATTAAATGTAAGATACGACACCAATGTTTCCAAACATGCTCTTGCATGTGCTTTTTTTGCCAGTCCTATAGGAAGTCCCACTGCGAATAACAGAGGCATCTGCCTGAAAACTGTCCATCCTCCTTCTTCTATCACCTGAAATATTTTGTACCATAGATGACCGGGAGTTGCCATAGCTCCAAATATATCCTGATTTTTGAATAATATTGTGAGCCCTACAACCATACCGGCAAAAGCAAACAACATTACCGGCGTAAACATTGCTCCTCCAAATCTCTGTAAATGTTTTAACATACTACCACCTCTAAAAAGTTTTATTATATTATTTTAAAATTAATTAATATATAATTTTATAGTTAATGTTTCATTTTTATTCGATTTGTGATTTTCAATTTTAGTCTACCTTTATTTTATTATTCTGTCAATGACCAAAACCTAAAATTATTTTTATATATTTAAATAATGATTATTTTTAAATTTGTTATAAATAAATAAAAAATAAATCGAAAAGAAAATAATTTACGAATTAATTTTTGTTTTTCTTCGTCAAAAATGATATAATTAGTAAAAATTGTATTTTTGAATATTTTTTTGATAGAAAATAATAATAAAAAATTTCGTTTTTCTTTTACTGGTGAGGTGTTTATGGAAGCAATTATAGAAAATATTTTTGAAAAAAATTTTGAAAATTTTGTTGTAAATATAGATTTAGACCGAAATTTTTCAAAAAATGAGAAGAAATTTTTGGAGATTTTATACTTCAATTTTGATTCTGATTCATTTTATTTATTTTTTGATACAGAAAATCTGAAAAAAGTCCTTAATTACAAAGATGATTTGCAGATAACCGTCTTCTTTGAAAAACTAATGTCAAAGAAGATCAGGTACGCTATTTCCGATGGAGACAATACACTTTACTCTGGATTCTTTTCAATAATAAATTCATACTTTCAGGGAAATGACAAAACGGGAGTTTCTGTATCGCAGGAATTAAAAATGTCTTTTAGGGAAAATAATTTCTTTTCCTGTTATAATTTTGAAAAGTATATATTTATGGAAGAGCCTGCCTCTCTGAAGCTCTATGAATATATTAACTCCACTGCGCCGCGAGATTTCCTCTCACTGTCTCTGACTGAACTTAAAGATATTCTGGAACTGAAAGACACCTACATAAGATTTTTTGATTTTGAAAAACATATCCTGAAAAAAATCATAAAAGATATAAATTTGTTTTCTGATATAAAAATAGAATATCAAAGACATAAATCTTCCAATACTCTGATAAACTTTTTCTTCACTAAAAATGAAAACAGCATATATAACACAAGCTACAATCTTGCCAAAAAAGTAATCAGGTCTTTGAAAAACAAGGTAAACGACCAAAAATTCACTGCTAACCTTATTTCCAGCTACATTATAAAAAAAGGCTATGATTATGTATGTGTTAACTCTGCTTTTGCCGATACCGTAAAAGATGACGGAAACTTTGATTACTTATTAAAAAAAGCCTTAATGTATGATTCGGCAGACTTTGAAAAGAATAAAAGAGAAAATTTTGTACTGTTTTTTGAAAAATATGAAATGTATAAAAATTCACTGGTATTATATAATGATCTTTATAAATATCTGAACAAAATTCTTTATGTAACACCGCTCCTTGAAGAGCTGTATTCACTGGATATTGTCACAGATATAAGAAATCTCCGTGATAATGAAATTTTTGAATACAAGAATTCTGACTTAAAAATTATTATCAGGTACCATGTAAATAAAAAAAGTCTCGTACAGTTATTTTTTAAAGAAAAGCTTATAAATGCACCTGTTTAGCATTTTTTCATTTCTACATCTTGAAAAAATACATCCTTTTCTTTAAAATATTACTGTTTTCAAAACAGGGCTTCCCTTGATTTCGGGAAGCCTTTTTATATGCTGTGATTTTATACTAATACTTTCTGAATTACCTGAATTTCTATTCCCTGTAAAATCACAACACCCCTTTACATAATGACAAACTATAATTTCCCTGTTACTTCCTGCCAGTCTACAAAAAGATTATATTTTTGTGTTTTAAACTCCAAAACACAAAAATCAGGATCTTCAGGCCCGCTGAAATGATGTGACAGACCCTCGTACTACATTTCTTTTTTTACTTCAGGGTCTGTAATTATCTCTATTGTTCCTGTTAGAGTTATATTGTATTCAAGATTTGAAAAACACAGACCTGCACGGTTACATTTTTTTATTCTTTCAGCCTTATTACTGCTGAGTCCGGTACAAAGACTTATCTTTTCTATGCCTTCAGCCTGTGACGGCGTAATTGCAGACGCCGTAGGATAACCCTCCAGATCAATAAGAGCAAGAATGCAGTACGGCTCGGAACCTGCCGCCGCATTTTTGCCGACATGTTTCTGAATGATTTTTCCGGCTTTTTCGATTATTTCTTTACTCATTAAATACCTCCTTGTATAATATGTTTGTAGTTAAAAAAGCTAAATTAACTACTTAAAATCTTTGTTACTTTATGTAATA
>NZ_JAMZGM010000037.1 GCF_024158605.1 Sebaldella sp. S0638
TTTCATAATAAAGTCCTCCTGTTTTTAGTTTATCATAAAAAGATTTTTTTATTTACAGACTTTTTATCACAGGCTCATATTCACAGTACCTTCTTATAATTTATAAATATTTATTTCAGATCAAAAAAATATGTTTTTATGTAAGCTAATTCTTCCCGCATAATATTTGGGATAAAACTTATATTTCTAGTTTTGGAGCAAAGAGGGTAAACTGTGAGATTATAATGTTTTGCTATAATTCCAGCACGCGGCATGTGAAAGTCACTGGTAACAAGAAGAATATTACGGTATTCTATATTTTTATCTTTTAGTGTATCAATATAGAATTTTATATTTTCATTGGTACTTCTGGATTTATCTTCAAGAAATATTCTGCTTTCATCAATTCCGTTTTCCAGGAAATATTCTTTCATTGCTATAGATTCCGGAATTTTCTCATCAATTCCCTGTCCGCCTGTAAGAAATACATTTAGGTGCGGATATTTTTTCAGATATTCAATGGCTTTGTCTGATCTTTTTTTTCCTTCAGGTGACAGATGGGTTCCATACTTCAAACCGCTTCCGAGAACTACAATAAAATCGGATTTTTCAGCACCTGACAGATTTTCATATTTTACATTTTTATATAAAATAAATGCAAAAAATAAAATAAAAGTAATATATAAAATAAAGAAAATGTAAATTATGCTCTTTAATGCGGTATTATTGGTATAAACTGAAAAAAGAAGCAGCATTGCTGCTGCAGCCAGTAAAAACGGTCCTAAATTTCTTATTCCTATAATAAAAAGAAATAAGCTGTATAAAATTATTATTGAACTAAAAATTTTGATAGTAAGTTTCATTTTACTCCTTAAGATGTATAATTTAGTAGATTTTGGAGAAGGTTTCTCCGATTTTTTCTCTTATGATAATATCAGCTCTTGAATCATAGGGAGTAGGAGTCATATTAATCAGTGCCAGATAACTCCCGTCGAAATAATTAATAAGTGAAGCAGCAGGATTAACCATAAGTGAAGTACCTCCTACGATAAGGACATCGGCTTTTTTCAGCAGATTTACCGCACCGTTAATGACGTCATAATCCAGTTCTTCTTCATATAAAACCACATCAGGTTTTATAATACCGCCACAGCTGCATAAAGGAACCATGGTTTCAATTTTTAGAAAATCATCAAGAGAGTAGAATTTTCCGCATTTCATACAATGATTTTTTGCTATGCTTCCATGAAGTTCAAATACATTTTCGCTGCCGGCTTTTTGATGAAGAGCATCTATATTTTGGGTAATAATACCTTTTAATTTTTTGTCTTTTTCCATTTGGGCGAGTACATTGTGTGCTGTATTAGGCTTTGCACTGGTAAAAATAAGATTCTTTTTATAAAATTCAAAAAAGATATCAGGATTTTCAATGAAAAAGCTATGTGACAATATAGTTTCAGGATTATTCTGATACAAGCCGTCAGCACTCCTGAAATCAGGAATTCCACTTTCTGTAGAAACACCGGCACCGCCGAAAAAAACTATATTATTGCTGTTATTGACTACATTTTTCAGTTTTTCAATTTCACTGTTCATCTGCATCACCTCTTTTTACAGTAAGCAAAGTCTCAATAATTCTTTTTTCTTTAATGGAAGTAATTCTGAATTCCAGATTCTGATAATTTAGCACAAGATCCTCGGTTTCCTCAGGAAAATAGCCTAAAAGAGATATAAGAAATCCGCTTATAGTATCTGAATCAGTAGGAATCTTTAGTTTCAGGGTATCATTAATCTCGTTAATAGGAGTAGAACCTTTTAGTACATAAGTATTTTCTCCGGTTTTCAGAATGTCAGGATCGTACTCGTCATATTCATCATCTATATCGCCCATTATTTCTTCAATAAGATCTTCAATTGTAATTATTCCCGAAAAACCGCCGTATTCATCTATAAGTACAGCCATATGTTTTTTCTTGGCTTTCAGCTCATGGAACAGTTCGTTTATATTTTTGGTATCAGGAATAAAGTAAGCTTTGTGAAGCAGTTTTCTTATGTTAATATTATCAAATCCGCTTTTGTAAGCTTCGATAATAAGATCTTTTATATAAAGTATTCCCAAAATATTGTCAATATCATTTTCATATACGGGTATTCTGGAGTATTTTTCTTCAATAATGCTTTCAAGTATAACATTAACAGGTGTATCAGCATTAATTATAAATGCATCGGTTCTTGGTGTCATTACTTCTTTTGCTGTTTTATCATCAAAGGTAAAGAAACTGCTCAGCATATCCTTGTTAATAATACTGTCGTCATTAGTAGAGTCGATTATTGCTTTTATCTCTTCCTTTGACATATTATCATTGATAATACTGCTGTCAAATCTGAATATTTTCAGTACAAAAGCAGTAGACCAAGATAAAATCTTAATAAAGACATAAAAAAACTTTGAGATATAAGTAATCGGCACTATAGAAAACAATGCAATAGACTCAGGATTGGTAAGGGCGACGCGTTTAGGCACAAGTTCCCCGAATACCAGTGTCAGGTATGATAACAGCAAAGTTATTATAAATAGTGAGATATCATAGCTGTTAGGTATATTCAGATTTACAAGCAGATTGTTCAATCCGTCGGTAAGTCCTGTAGCAGCAAGAGCACTTGCAAAGAATCCTGCAAATGTAATTCCTATCTGTATAGCAGAAAGAAAATTACTCGGTTCCTGTAACAGATCATATAATAAAGCGGCTTTTTTATTGCCGTTATCGACTAATATTTTTATTTTATTTTTGTTAGCGGAAACAACTGCCATTTCAGCAGCTGAAAAAAAGGCGTTTATAAGTGTTAAAATGAGAATAAGAATTATTTTGTATTTTAAAGTTCCGGGGTCCGGTTCCATAAAAAATCCCTCCAGTTTTGTGTGAATGTTATGTTACTATACCATATTTAAAGGATTTATTCAATGTTTTATTATAATAGTAGAAAAATACGCCAAGATGTGGTATATTTTATAATATATAATTTTTTAAGAGAGTAGAGTTATGATTGATACTATTTATATTATATTTTTGATTATATTTAATTTTTATAAGATTCTGGCAGGATATAGTTATCTGACTTCAAGATATTTGAAAAATAAAGAAATAGCAGTAAAATTAATACTGATTATAGAAATATTTTCATTTGTTTATATCTTTTTGAGTAAATTAATCCCATTGACTGCACCTCCGTTTATATTGTTAGGGGCAGCAGGAGAATCTTATTTTCAGGTAAAAAACTTTTTTATTATTTTCAGCATGTGTTATTTGATATTTGATTTATGCTTTCTGGCATATGTGTCAGGTTTAAATATAAAAGGCCTTTTCAGGGAATACAGAACAGTAAGTATAGCAACAGGTCTGTTATTTTTATTTAACGGGATTTTTTCTATATTTGTTTTTATCTAATTATTAGCAGTGTACACATAAATTTAGGGAGAGTTATATTATGAAGTATTTGATTTCTGCTTGTCTGGTAGGAAAGAAATGTAACTATAAAGGTGAATCGAATGTAGTGAAAAAGCTCAGGGAGCTGTATCTGAAAGGTGATGCGGTACTGGTTTGCCCTGAAGTAATGGGCGGACTGAAAACTCCCAGAGAAGCAGCGGAAATTCTCACTTACCAAGAGAAGCTCACAATAAAAACCATCTCAGGAAAAGATGTAACAGAAGCATTTATTATTGGTGCGGGAAAAGCCTTGAAGGTGGCTAAAGAAAATAGAATTACCACAGCAATACTAAAGGCCAGAAGTCCGTCATGCGGATGCAGCCAGATATATGACGGGACATTCTCAAAGAAAATAGTAGACGGTGATGGTGTTACGGCTTCTTTGCTGAAACTGAACGGAATAAAAGTAATTACTGAGGAAGAAATCTTACAAAAACTAAAAAAATTATCTGATGACAAGGAGTAATAAAATGGTTATAAAATCAGGAAATACTGAGAAGATAGTTTCTGAAAAGCCGAGAGGCGGTAAAGGAATAATAATAAATAACAGATATCTGGACTCACATGAGCTGGATAATAATCTTCAGGGATTTTATGTAAATGAATTGGAACCGGCTGGAGAAATAGGATGCCATATGCATGAAGGCGAAGAAGAAATTTATTATATACTGGAAGGTAGCGGGATTATCATAGATAACGGAACTGAAGTGCCTATAGAGAAAGGTGATGTTATATATACCAAAAGCGGAGAGTCGCACGGGATGAGAAATACAGGAACTGAATCTTTAAAATTTATAGGATTTATAGTAAAAAAATAAATATATTCAAAATAAAATCTGCCCCGTGAGGCAGATTTTTATATATCTGTGTTATTTTTTTAAATATCTGAACATTAGTATTGCATATAGAATTACGAACAGTACTATCAAAAGCAAAAGTATGCTTTCAAAGAAACCGCTTGCAAGTGTACCGATGATAATACCAAATAGTACAAGAACTATTTTTAACAATGAATAATCTAATAGAGTAAACTTTTTAGCTTTTTCCAGAGATTTTTCAAACATATTCATCACCTCTTCCCATAAATTATTATAACATATTACAGATAAATTGTATATAAAAATAAAATGTAGCATCAATGTCTTTTTCTTGAAAAATAAACCGGAATAATATATATAAAGAGATTGAGTTTTGGTATAATATCTATATATAGTAAATTGGAAAGGAAGGGTAGTATGAAGGAAGAATACATAATGTCAGTACAAAAACTAAAAAATATCAAAAAAGTCATAAATTTTAACAGCAATATTATATTGATCATTCAAGCAAATAATGAACGGCTAAATTCAAGAATACGTTTTCCAAGGCTTGAACATGGTTTGGATAATGAAGGACTCGTGTTTTTTTACTGTAGAAGCGGAAGAATCTGTATAGAATTAGTAAATGAAAAAAAGATATTGCTGTCCAAAAATACTGTATTTATTTCAAAAACAGGTATAATAAAGAATATAATAAAACTTGATGCTGCTAATCTGTTAATGATATATTTGAAAAAAGAATTTTTTAACCTTTACTTTGAATGTGATTTTAATATAGAAGAGGGGAAATATAAGATTTTTTCACTGAAAGAATATGAATCGACACCTTTTGAAAGGGTAATAAACTACGATGAATATCCGCAGAAACTACAGAAAATATTTATAGTTTCCAAAACTCTTGAAGGACTTATGCATATAAGCAGCCACTTTCTGGGAGTCAGCTATAACGGCAATAAAATGGAATATATCAGTGATTATATAATAAATAATATAGGTGAAAAACTTACAATAAAAAATCTTGCTGGAAAAGTTTCTATTTCGGAGACAAATTTTAAAATAAAATTCAAGGAATATTACGGGATGAGTTCAAAAGAATATATAAGGAATTTACGGTTGGAAACAGCAAAAGAACTTTTGCTGAATACCTCACTTAATATAAAAGAAATATTTTCAAAAATCGGAATAGAAAATTATCAGACATTTTATAATCTTTTTATTTTAAAATATGGTTTATCTCCCACTAAGCTAAGGATGAAAAACGAGGAAGAAAACAGTAATATAAAATAAAAAAGTTATTGGAATAAACAAGAAAAAAAAGATATTATTCAAAAAAATACTAATAATATTTTGGAAAATCGTGGTATAATTATACAGTAGAAAGACAGGTGTACTATATTGTTAAAACTGGAATTTATTGTAAAAATTATAAATACAGAAAATAAGTAACACCAAATTGTCAAATTAACCGAGGATGGTGATATTAATGTCTGGAAAGCTGATTGTATCGATACTGGTAGTGTGGTTTATATTTACTTTTCTTTTTACCTTTTTAAAGAAAAAATCGGGAAAAGGAAACAAGTTAGAAATATGGGAAATTATTGTAGCATTAGTAGTGAGTATTCCTTTGGTTTTAATTTTAATTGCGGTACACTTAATATAAAAAAATAAGGAGTTTTCTGTAAAAGCAGCTCCTTATTTTTATTTTGGGATATCAGGACAGCTGAGAATTAATAGCTGAAATCCAGGATATCCTTATTTATTTCTCTTATCAAAAATCTTTCAGTATGTTCATCGTTATGAAGTCTTCCCAGAACAAACAGCTTAGACAGTATTTTTCCGGCAAAGACTTTTGTTACAGGATTGATATCACTTAATTTATACATATTTATAAAATTATAAATATTTTCCGAAACAGCTTTCAGACTTTCTTTTCCATTCTCGAATACAAATCTGCTGTCACTTATAAATCTTTCATATATAGTCATTCCTTTGTTCAGAGTGACACCGTTATTTTTTTCTTCGACACTTGCTTTAGAGAACTGGTCAAATATCTCTGCAAATAACATATCATTAGGCCCTTCAAATATAGTAAAAGGTCTGATATCAAGAGCAATATTGCTAATAGGATGACCTGATTCATAGCCTTTGGCACCTAGTAGTTTCTGTGCGATTCTGGCAGCTTCGTAGGCATATTCTGAAGCAACGGCTTTTACTATATTTGCCTCCATAAGTTTGTCATTAACAGGTTTATCAGGTGATACACTTTTACATACAAAATCATAAAGAACTTTTGAAACAGCTTTTCTGCTGTCTATTTCATGAAGCTCATGCATGATAAAATCAATTTTGCTTCTGATATATTTAGTAACATTGTTATGAATATTTTCAATAATTCCATGAGTCATTCCAACTAACTGAAGACGGCTTCTTATAAATAAATCCTGAAATTCACGAAGATTTTTTCTTGGAACTTCTGATAGTATAATAAGGTTTTCCGCAGGAATTTCACCTTCAATTTCATTAACAGCATATCTAACTGCTTTTAATCCTTCTGACTTAACAGGAGTGAATTTTATATTTTCTCTAGGGACAAACAGAAGATTTATGCTTTTTTCCATTTTTTCGCCTTTTTTCTCTTTTGCAGCAACAAGAAGAAAATCACTCTGTGAATTTCCCTGCCAGTATTTTTTTGCTTTTATGTAGATATTTCCGTTTTCAAGAAATTCATAATAAGAGAGCATTTCTTTAGCTATAGCTGATCCTGAACTGTCAGGTTCAGTAATTGCAAGACCTCCGCCTTCGCCGTTAAAAATAAGGGGCAGAACTTTTTCAATAAGATCTTTTTTAGCATATTTAGTAAGGGGCTGTATAACTAAAGCACCTTCAATACCAGTTCTTAATGTAAGGGGAACACCGTAATGTCCGGCTAGTCTTAATACTTCCTGCAGTTCTTTTTGATTAGGGGTTCTTCCGCCGTATTCCACAGGGAGAAAAGGTGTAAGCAATCCTTGCTTTTTTATTTCCAGCCATTTATCCTCAGGCAGATATTCCATTAAATCTATTTTCTTTTCAGCATCATCGCCGAAATATTTATCAAAAAAGCTTTTTAGATTACTTAAAAACTCTTTTGTGTTATATGATATTACTTCTTTATTAATCATAGTATTTACACTTCCTCCTATTTTCTAAAAATTCAGACAACTTAACAGAATACTGTTAAATTTACGTTATTATACCATTCTTTAAAAAGTAAAGCAATTATTTTCAAATATTTAGATAATAAAAATAATAGTTTTTAAAACAAAATAAATATTACTTTTTCTTACAAAGTAATGTGCAGTATTCGTTATAGCAGAAGATTTACAGTTTTATATTGAAATAGGCAGGATTATTAAAATAATCAATTTATTAGTTAATAGTTTTGTAAATACAAATGAAATAGCATTTTTCTTTAAAAATATGTCTTTTTTATGAAACGAAATATGCCGAAAAAAACTGTAAAAAAATTATTTTTGTGGTAAAATAAGAACAGATGTTCAAAATAGTTTTTATATACTTTTAAAACAAAAGTTTAAGAAGGAGAGTGGGATGAGTTTAAAGAAAGCAGCAATATTGATTATGGCACTGACTCTGGCTGGTTGTGTAGAAGTCCCCAAAATCTCAAGAAACGGCATAGATAATATTCCGTCTATACCATTTCCGAAAGATAACAGTAAAAATGACGATATGACTTTAAAATTTTTGTCAGATAACTGGTGGAAGATGTATAATGATCCTGTATTAAATGTATTAGTGAGTATTTCACTGGAATCAAACAAGGATCTGAAAATAGCAAGACTGAATATACAAAAAGCTGCCGAGAATATTTATCTGGCTAAGTCACAGAATGCACCATATGTTGATCTGAATTCTGATTTTCAGAGAGAAAGAACAAGTGAACACGGATTAACACCGCCGCCGTATGGAGGTTCTATTTTTAATTTTGGAAATATAACGCTCCAAAGCAGTTATACGGTTGATTTGTACAATAAATTCGGTTCATTAACAAGAGAGGCTCAATATACAGCAATCGCTCAGACATTGAATTCAAAATGGGTGGAGCTTAGCATCTCTAATCAGGTAACAAAGCTCTATGGGTATTATATTTATCTTATTGAGGAAGAAAAAAATCTTTCTCAAAGAGAGAGTACATTAAAAGAGCTGGAATCTTTGGAAAAAGACAGAATTTCCATAGGCAAGGGTATAAAAGAATCACTTATCGAAATACAGCAGGAATTAAGAACAACACAGTCACTTATAAAAATTAATTCCCTGAATCAACAGCTCACAGAAAACAATCTAAATCTGATTACAGGACTTACAGCTCCTGACAAAATAAAATCTCTGCTGGCACAGGTAAAAAATAAACCTAATTTTTCTCTATATAACAATTTAAAGATACCTGATACTGTTTCCTCAGATATAATAAGAAACAGACCTGATGTAGAGTATTATTTAATGATAATAAACAGTCAGGAAGCAAAGCTGAATGCGCTGAAAGCTGATTTTTACCCGCAGTTCAGTATAACGGGACAGGCAGGATTACAGTCAATAGGATTTAATAATCTTCTGAAATCAGGATCATTTCTGGGAATGATCGGAGCAAGTATATATCTGCCAATTCTTGATTCAGGAAAAATAAAAAGCAATTATAAAATAGCAGGTACAGATCTGAATATATTTATAGAACAATACAATAAATCTGTGCTGAATGCATATGAAGATGTAAATAATAATCTTCTTAAAGTAAAAACAAACTGGAATACAATTAAATATGATGATGCTAATCTAAAGTCACAGGGTGAACTTTTGGATAGAGACGGGCAGAGGCTGAAACTTGGCAAAATAGCTAAGTACGATTATACTGTATCAAAATATAACTGGCTTGTCAGTGTTCTTGACAATAAACAGAAGCATTACAGTCTATACTCACAGCAGATTGACCTTATAAATTCTCTGGGCGGTTCTTACGGAGTTGAATAAAAAATATTTCGGAGGTATAAGTTTATGTCAGAACAGAAAAATAAGAAAATACCTGATTTGAAAGCACCAAATGCTAAAGAAAAGGGTGTTTCGAAAACTAGTGATGAAAATGAAAAAAAGAAGAAACAATAGAAAAAGAAAATAATAAAACAGAGGAAAAACAATCAAACAGAAAAAAAGCACTTGTGCGAATTGGCGTATTTGTTATTGTTATAGCGATAATTGGAATAATATTCGGAGTAAAATGGTTTACAGCGGGAAGATGGATTCAGGGAACAGATGATGCCTATGTGAATGGTTTTCAAAATACTGTAACTTCTCAGGTTGACGGAAGAATAACCGAATTATATATAAAAGATACTCAGACGGTAAAAGAGGGAGACCTCCTTGCAGTAATAGATGACACCGATTATAAAATAAATTTTGAAAAAGCAGAAGCTAATCTTGCAAAAGCAGTAAAAACATATTACAGTCTTAATTCAAGTGCAGATCAATATTCAGATGTAATAAAATCATTAAGAAGCTCACTGCAGAAAGCACAGGCAGATTATAAAAGAGATAATGCCGCATATAAACAAGGACTTATAAGCAAGGAAACATATGATGCCACTGCAAATAATCTGGATCAGGCGCAGACTTCACTGAATAAAGCATTGAAAGAACAGGACAATGCCAGAATACAGGCTATATCAAGCAGCATATATACTCATCCTGAAGTAAAAGCAGCAATAGTCAGTTATAAAGAAGCATATGTAAATCTGGAGAGAACAAAGATTTATGCACCTATTTCCGGAGTTGTAGCAAAGAAATCCGTTTATATAGGGCAGAAAGTATCTGCTAATCAGGAACTTCTTACACTTATAGATCTGAATGATATATGGGTAGACGGAAATATGAAGGAAAATCAGCTGAAAAATATTAAAATAGGAAATAAAGTAGAGCTAAAGAGCGATGTAAATGGAAAAAAATATACAGGTTATGTAACAGGAATATCAGCAGGAACAGGAAATGCATTTTCCATACTTCCTGCACAGAATGCCACTGGTAACTGGATAAAAATAGTACAGAGAATTCCTGTAAGGATAGATATAGATAAGGACAGCATAAAAGAAAACGGGGCTGTTTCTTTGGGAAGCAGTATGATAATAGATGTAGATACCAAGGAAGTAGTCGAAAATCCAAATGTAAATAATATAAAGGAGCAAAAAACGAACCTTTACACTATAGATGAAAGTGCCATAAATCATAAAATAAGCGAGATTATAGACGCAAACCTGGGTAGAAGATAGGAGAAAATCATGAATTTTTCATTAATATTGGCTACATTGGCACTGGCCATAGGCTCTTTTATGAATGTACTGGATTCTACCATAGTAAATGTCACACTTACACATATAGCCGGTGACTTTGCTGTTTCTCCGAATCAGGGAACATGGATAATTACGTCATATGCAGTATCAGAAGCTATATTTCTTCCGCTTGTGGGATGGATGACCAAGAGAATAGGAGTAGTAAGGCAGTACATATGGGGGACACTATTATTTACCGTGGCAAGTATGCTGTGCGGTATGAGTTTTTCGTTTAGTTTTCTGCTTTTCGCACGTGTGCTACAGGGTGTAGTGGGTGCAAGTATGATACCTCTTTCACAAACTCTTATGATGACTCTTTATCCAAAAGAAAAAAGAGGAATGGCAATGGGAATATGGTCGATAACAGTAATAGTGGCACCGGTTCTGGGTCCGGTTATTGGCGGATTTATAACAGATAATATATCATGGAGATGGTGTTTTTACATAAACCTACCAATTGGTATTATTTCAAGTTTTTTAGTATATACTATTTTTAAAAAAAGAGGCTATACAGAGAAAACTGAAAATCTTCCTGTGGATATAGTAGGATTATTACTGCTTACATTAGGCGTAGGATGTCTTCAGGTATTACTGGACAAGGGAAATGACCTTGACTGGTTTTCAAATAATTATATAAGAATATTGGCAGTGTGTTCCTTTATGAGTATTGTGATACTGATAATCTGGGAATGGTATCATGACAATCCCGTAGTAAATGTCCGCTTGTTCCTGAACAGGAACTTTCTCATAGGGGCAGTGACCCTGACTTTAGCCACCATAGCGTTTTTTTCAGTAAACATAGTCTTGCCTTTATGGCTGCAAAACTACATGGGGTACACTGCATTCAAAAGCGGAACCACCACAGCGACCTCGGGTATTTTGGTGTTATTTATAGCACCTGTTCTGGGAAGTCAGCTGCACAGGTTTGATTCCAGAAAGGTGATTATCTTCGGCTTTGTACTTTATTCAGTAGTATCGATAGGTATGTCAAGGATGTCACCGGATGTAACTCCTTCATATATAGCATTAACAAGATTTATGAGCGGTGCGGCTCTGGGATTTTTCTTTGTACCGCTGAACACAATAACTCTGAGCGATATAAAAGATACAGATATGGCTTCAGCCTCGGGACTGTTTAATTTTATGAGAAATATAGGAACGAGTTTTGGAACATCTTTATCAATAAGTTACTGGGATCACAGAATTTCACAGCACAGGGAAGTTCTTGTAACAGGAGTAAACAGTTCAAATCCGAGCCTTATTTCATATCTGAATACAGCTTCGGGAACAGTAACATCAAAAATAGCTTCTTTGAATCATATAATAGATAATCAATCAGCATTAATGGGAGTAAATGACATAATGGTAGTCAGCGGAGCGCTAATACTGGTGCTTATACCAATTATACTTCTTGCAAAACGACCGGAAAGAGTGGTCAAAGCAGCACATTAAATATAAAACAAAAGGCATTCCGCAGTAAATTTCGGATTGCCTTTTTTGAATAAGAATATTATTGACAGGATACAGCATGCTGTTTTTACTAAATGCAGCTAAAGGAAGTTTATATTTTAATATAAATTTTTTGAAGAAATTGTTAATTAAACTATTCTGGAATTTCCTCTTTTTATTATTTTTCCTAATTAGACAACTTATTTAAATGAAAAAATAAAAAATTGCATATACTATTATAATAGTATCAGGCAAATAATACTTCAAATAATATGTAAAATATACTATAATTTATTTGTATATATTACAGCAGTTTTGCTTATAGTTCAAAATACCTTGTAATTAAACGGTTTATGCACTACAGATAAAATTGTTATAAAAATCATATATAAAAGAGGTATAAAATATGAGGATAAAAAATACTGAATTAAGATGTGAAAAAGGCGATATTACCAAAGTAGAAGCAGATGTTATCGTAAATGCGGCAAACAGCAGCCTGCTCGGCGGCGGGGGAGTGGACGGAGCTATACACAGAGCCGGCGGTCCTTTGATTTTAGATGAATGCAGAAAGATAGTAAACAGGCAGGGAAGCTGTCCTGTAGGTGAGGCAGTAATAACAACCGGAGGAAGACTCCCGGCTAAATTCGTTATTCATACTGTGGGTCCTGTTTGGAATTACGGTAAGAATAAAGAGGATGAAAAGCTAAGAGCATGTTACAGAAATTCACTGATACTTGCTGCTGAAAAAAATCTGCAGAGTATTGCATTTTCCAATATAAGTACAGGTGCTTACGGTTTTCCTAAAGAAACTGCGGGAAGAATTGCTTTTGATGAAGTAAAAAAATATTTTATACAGACTTTGGAGACTAGTATAAAAGAAGTAATTTTTGTTTGCCTTGATGATGAAAATTTTGAAATATATGAAGAAATGTTTGAAAGAGAAGAAAATCAGATATGAAAATAAATATGAAACGTCTTATGTCCAATCTTTATGAAATCGGCGATATGGGAAAGACAGAAGAGGGATATAACAGAATAGAATTTAGCAGAGAATATTTTGAAGCTGCGGAATTATTTCTGAATAAGTTAAAAAAATCAGGACTTAAAGCATGGATAGATGATGTAGGGAATGTAATAGGCGAAAGGCCGGGAACTGATTCCGACCTGCCTTATATAATAATCGGTTCACATCTGGATACAGTGAGAAACGGCGGCTTATACGACGGTGCTCTTGGTGTAGTTTGTGCTTTTGAATGTATAGAAATTTTGGAAGAAGAGAATATAAAAATGAGACATCCTTTGAGAATAGTTGCTTTTAATGCGGAAGAGGGTCTCAGACTCGGCGGTACTTTTGGAAGTATTGCGATATTTGGTACAGGTGATATAGAAAAGGAAAACAATCTGGAAGAGCTTCCCGAGCTGGGTCTTACAATGAAAAATATACGGGATTCCAAATGGGAAGATAATAAAATAGGTGCTTATCTGGAACTTCATATAGAACAGGGTGACCAGCTGAATAAAAGTAATAAAACAATAGGAATAGTAAATGGTATTGTAGGAATAGAAAGATACAGAATAAAAATAAACGGGGAATCAAACCACGGCGGTACTACATCTATGGAATCACGTAAAGATGCAGTGAAAACCATGGGTGAAGTAATAACATATATGTACAGTCTTTGTGAGAAATATCCTCATCCTTTTGTTTTTACAATTGGAGATATTCAGGTTTCGCCGGCATGCTATAATGTTATTCCCGAATATGCAGAACTTTTTGTAGAAATAAGAGATTTAAACAGAGAAAATATAGATTCCTTTATTACAGATATAAAGAAATTTTCTGAAAAATATAATGATACAAAAATAGAATTTTTTCATGTACTTGAGAAAAAACCATATATGCTTAATAAAGAAATAAGAAAAATTATTGAAACGGTATGTATTGAAAAAGATATTTCATTCATGGAATTATCAAGCGGTGCAGGTCATGATGCCATGTGTATGCCCGAAGATAAGCCGGCGGCAATGATATTTGTACCCAGTAAGGATGGTGTCAGCCATAATAAAAAAGAATTTACTTCTGAGTATGATATAGAGACAGGAACTTTGATAATGTATTTGTCATTGCTTGGAATGGATGCTGAAATATAATTTTGTGAACAGTCATTTCATAAGAAGAATTTTTAAAATTAATTCTTTAATAAGTAATTCCTTATTATAACGATCAGAAATTAATATTTGAAAATAAAAAAAAAAGAGTGTATAATTATAATGATTTAGAGTGCATGAATTCTAATTATGAAGAATTATTGTAATTTTGTCTAGCATATGTACTCACACTCGAGAGGGAGTGTAAAACAGTGTCATTTAGAAAAGTAGGGATGTTCTTTTCTAGGTGACATTTTTTTATTAACATAATAAATATATTTTGTATATGGAAGAAATAAGAAAAATGAATTTTACATATGAATGAAAATGTACTAAACTAAATTATAAAATAAATAAAGGCGGAATAGACATGATTAAATATAAATATTTAAATGACAATATGATGATGTATATGCGGTATAGAGTTTGACCTTTTTATAAAATATAAAAAGCACAGACTCTTTTTCAAGTTTTGAATAAAAGAGCTGTGCCCATAGATAGATTTTTCCGGACACGGCTGTGTTCGGAATTTTTTTTTTGAGCTAATGAAAATCATATAAGAGTGTAATATAATTAATAATAAAAGATATAATATAAAGGATGGTGACAATAATGTCAGAATACAAATTTGAAACATTACAGCTTCATGCTGGTCAGGAAGAGGCGGATAAATCAACGAATGCAAGGGCAGTACCAATATATCAGACTACATCTTATGTATTCAACAGTGTGGAACATGCGGCAAATCTATTTTCATTAAAAGAAGAAGGAAATATATACAGCAGAATGATGAATCCTACTACAGATGTTCTGGAAAAAAGAATAACAGCCCTTGACGGCGGAATCGGCGCAGTAGCTGTGAGTTCAGGCAGTGCTGCTGTAACATATGCAATATTAAATCTGGCAGTATCAGGTGATGAGATAATATCTTCAAAAAACCTTTATGGCGGAACATATAACCTTTTGGCAAATACAATAAAAGATTTTGGAATAACAACGAAGTTCTTTGATCCCGGAAAGCCGGAAGAAATAGAAAAATTGATAAATGAAAAATCAAGGGCAGTATTCATAGAAAGTATAGGAAATCCCAATGCAGATATTACTGATATAGAGAAAATAGCAGAAATAGCTCATAAATATGGTCTGCCTCTGATAATAGATAATACATTTTCTCCGTATTTATGCAGACCGTTTGAACATGGGGCGGATATAACTGTGTATTCTGCAACAAAATTTCTTGGAGGACACGGTACGACTATTGCGGGACTTGTGGTAGATTCAGGAAAGTTCGACTGGAAGAATGAAAGATTTGAAAATTTTAACGAGCCAGATCCCGGATATCATAATCTGAAGTATTCAGATCTGGGAGAGGCGGCTTATATAGCAAAACTGAGAGTGAAACTGCTGAGAGATACAGGCGCATGCCTTAGCCCGTTTAATTCTTTCCTGATTTTACAAGGGATAGAGACACTTTCATTAAGAATAGACAGACATGTGGAGAATGCTTTGAAAACAGCGGAATATCTGGAAAAACATCCCAAGGTGAAAATAGTAAATTATCCCGGTTTAAGCAGCAGCCCATATAAGAAATTACAGGAAAAGTATCTTCCAAAGGGTGGCGGATCTATATTTACCTTTGAGCTGACAGGAGGTCTGGAAGCTGGGAAAAAGTTTATTGATTCGCTGGAACTGTTTTCTCATCTGGCAAATGTAGCAGATGCTAAGTCTCTGATAATACACCCGGCCAGTACCACGCACAGCCAGCTTACTGAAGATGAACTGAAAGCGTGTAACATAACTCCGGGAATAATAAGAATATCAGTGGGACTGGAGCATATTGACGATATTATAAGTGACTTAAAACAAGCTTTAGATAAAATCTGATAACTGAAAGGATAAAAATGAAAATAAAAGATATATACAAAAATAAAAAAGCTGTATTCTCGTTTGAAATATTTCCTCCAAATGAAAATTTTTCAAGTGAAAAATTATATGAGGTAATAAATGAGTTAAGTACCCAAAATCCTGACTTTATAAGTGTTACGTACGGAGCCGGCGGAACTACGAGAGGCGGAACTATAGAAATAGCATCATATATAAAAAACAAGCTGAATATAGAAACAGTGACCCATCTTACATGTGTAGGAAGCAGAAAAAGCGAAATAGAAAGTTTTTTGGATGAGCTGGAAAGTAATAATATTGAAAATATTCTCGCTTTAAGAGGGGATATCCCAAAAGATAAAGATGAAAATGTATATCATGAAGGAGATTTTTTATATGCCTCTGATCTTGTAAAAGAGATCAGGGCTACAAACAGATTTTCTGTGGGAGGAGCGTTTTATCCAGAAGTTCACCGTGAAAATAATGATTTGATTGATTTATTTAATCTTAAGAAAAAAGTAGACTCAGGAGTAGATTTTCTGGTATCACAAATATTTTTTGACAATGAAAGCTTTCTTGATTTTCGTGATAAAGCTGAGAAAGTGGGTATAAATACACCTTTGGCTGCGGGAATTATTCCTGTGACCAATGCGAAACAAATAAAGAGAATAACATCGCTATGCAATTGTAAAATACCCAAAAAGCTTGAAAAAATACTGAATGCATATGAGGATAACAGCGAGGCAATGTATCAGGCAGGAATAGCTTATGCAACGGAACAGATAATAGAACTCCTTTCGTCAGGAGTGAAGGGAATACATATTTATACAATGAATAAAACCCATGCAGTAAATGAGATATTGAAAAATATAAACAGTATAAGAAAATATTATGAATAATTAAAGGAGAGGAGGATTTTTATGTTGATATTAAATAAAAATATGCCTGTAATAGAGGAGTTAAAAGGTATGGTAAATATAAAGACAAAGGATGGAAAGCTAAATGTATCAAAAAAATCAAAGAAGATTCTGGTGTTGAATTTAATGCCTAACAAAGTAAAAACTGAATACCATATACTCAGACTCCTTAATACAAAGAATTCCGAAGAAGAAATAGAACCGTTTTTTCTGAAACTTGATACTCATAATTACAAAAATATAGATAGTGAGTATCTTGATGAATTTTATGTTTCATTTGAGGAAATAAAAAAACTTGATATCGAAGCAGCCATAATAACAGGTGCGCCCCTTGAAAAAATAAAATTTGAGGAAGTATCATACTGGGAAGAGCTTAAGAAAATATTTGAATTTATTAATAACTTAAAATCCTCTATTTTCATATGCTGGGGTTCTCAGGCAGCACTGTATTATTTTCATGATATACAAAAATATGATTATAATTGTAAGAAATTTGGTGTATTTACTCATAATTGCGAAAACAGCTCAAAGCTTTTTGAAAATCTGAAAAACGAAGATTTCAAAATACCGCACTCAAGGTACACATATGTAAAAAGGGAAGATATCAAGGAAAAAGCAAATCTGGAAATACTTCTTTCGGATGAAACCAATGAGCCTGTTATAATAAAAGACAATAATAAAATATATATATCAGGACATATGGAATATGATAAGTACAATCTGCGTGATGAATATATAAGAGATGTAAATAATAATCTGGATATAAGTATACCGGAAAATTACTTTTTAGATAATAAGCCGGAAAACACACCTGTTTTTTCATGGGAAAAATTTTCGAAAGTTTTTTATTCTAATTGGCTGGCCAGCTTTTGATTTTATTGAATATTATATATATGACGTTTAAGAAAAATTTTATTTATGATATAATAAAGCAATAAATGAAAAAAGGAGTGAAAATTTTGAAGAAATTATTTTTTCTTATGTTTATATTTTTTGGTTTTTGTATTAATGCAGAAAATTTTTTGAGCTATAAAGAGGTATCTGAACCTGAATATTTACTTATTTATGAAGCCAATGGTCTTTTTTTACAGGATGACAACAAAGGAATATCAGTTGAAGTAGAGAACGGAAATTATAAGTTTGTAGATAATGCACAGATAGTATATCTTACAATGAAGAATTCAGTTTTTGACGGGAAAATTTATGTTTATGATAAAAAGACTAATAAACGACTAAGTGTATACAGCTTCAAGAATGGAGTAGAAGATGGGAAATGGATAGAATACGATAAAAATGAAAAACCTGCTTCAATAGATTATATTAAAAATGGTTTGATCATGAAAAGGGAAACTTATGTAAACGGACAACTTGTTCTGACTAGGACTTTTAAAAACGGGATTACTGTGAATCCGTAAATTAATATGAGTTATAGGGGAATTAAAGTATTAAAAAAGACATTTATTAACAAAGTGTCTTTTTTTGAATAAGTGATTACAAATTTTAATATTTTATTCTAAATATAGCTATTGGGAGTATAAAATATATAATAAGAGCAGATATTGACATAAAAAATAATAAATCAAAGGGGGAGATATGAAAGGTGTAAAATTAATGATATGGGATGATTTTGGTCATAGATGTCCTGAATGGATAAATTATCCTAAAGAAAAAGAAATGACATTATCTAAAAAGGCAACAGCAGGAGAAACAGACTTCTTAATAATAGAATTATTGAGCCGAAATTATATTGATTTTTCTAATGGAATGGATGGATGTTTTGAAGACTTCATTGAAAGAAGTAAAAAGGGGATGAGTTTAGGCGGAGGAATAATATTTTATGAAGGGAAAAATGAAATTACTCCAGGGTGTTGTAATGATGGAATTGGAAATTTTAAAGGAATAATAAAAGAGATAAGAGAAAATGAACCAATGATTTGGTTAGGTCATGATCCTTATCCGGTTTTTGAATATTTAGAAAATGAAATAGTGGTATGGGCAGATGATTGTTTAGGAATCTGGGAAGAACCAATAGATAAATCAGGAGTGCTATCAATAATATATGAAAAAAATGACTTGTATAATAAATTGTCAAATCTTGATAATGACGTGAGAGATTTTTTTACACGACCTTTTTATGATAGGATTAATTATTATGATAAAAATTATTCAGATAAATTAGTTGATGTAATACTAACTCAGTTAAAAATAAAGTTATGATAATAAATATATATAATATATAAAAACTATATTTTATTTCTATTTTACTTATGAATATTAATGTACTATAATGAATTATAAAATTACGGGAGTGAAAATAATGACTTTAATATCTTTAAATAATAATTCTATAAATAAAATAAAAGCACATCATCATATTGGCAGAGTTTGAACCTGAAATATTATCGGGAGCAGACTCTTTTTGAACTTATAAATTCAAAATAGTCTGTGCCGGTTTATGAATAGATGGAGAATCTGGGCAGAAATGTCCGGATTTTTTTTTAGAAAGAATTTGAAAGGAGAGCAGAAAATGAAAAAGTTTATAGACAGTCTGAAAGAAGAAGAAAAGATAATTTTGAAACTGAGAAAGCATTATGAACAATACGGCTATAAAAAAATAAAGCTCAGTAAATTTGAAAGTTATGGTTTATATAATGAAAATGCTGATTTTATAAAAACCGAAAATATTATCACATTTATGGCACCTACAGGAAAATTACAGACATTAAGACCTGATGTTACTTTATCTATAGTAAAAAAGTTCGCCAGAGATCAGAAGAAAGAGATGGAAAAGCTGTATTACATAGAAAATATTTACAGGCTTTCAAAAGAAGATCTGGAGTATAAGGAATTGAATCAAATAGGCGTGGAGATACTTGGCGAGTCAGACGGTTACTCAGACTTTGAAATAATTAATCTTGCAGTAGAAAGTCTGGAACTGATAAATAAGAATTTTATACTGGATATTTCAAATATCAATTATCTGTCAGGATTATTCGAGGAAATGAAATTAGGTTATACTTTGGAAAAAGAGGTTCTTCTGAATATCCAGCATAAAAATGTACATGATTTGAAAAGGATTCTCACAAGAGAGAATGTAGAACCGAAATATAAGGAAATTCTAATAAAAATCCCATATTTATCAGGTAAATTTAATAGTGTAATAGAGGAAGCCGAAAAGCTTGTAATGAACGACAAAATGCAAAATGCTTTGGAAGAATTGAAAATACTGAGTCAGGGATTTCCTGAAAAGATAAAAAACGGAAAGATTCTGCTGGATTTTTCCATAGTAAACAGTCTTGATTATTATAATGGCCTTATCTTTCACGGGTATATAGAAAATAACCCGAAAATAATATTATCGGGCGGGAATTATGATAAATTGGTTGAGAAATATGATAAAAATAAAGGAGCAACAGGATTTGCCATCTATCTGGATGAACTGTCAGGAAAATATAAAATGGAAAAAGAATATGATTTTGATATCCTGATATTGTATAAAGACGGTGATTATGCAAAACTGCTGAATATTGTAAAAGATTATATAAAACAAGGGCTTACTATAAGAACTGAAAAATACAGGGAAGATTTCAGTACAAATTTTAAATATAAAGAAAAATATATTTTTGAAAATAACAGGCTCAGTGGAAAGGAGTAAATGTGTTAAATATAGCGCTGCCTAAAGGAAGGCTTGGAGATAAGACATACAGCTTATTTGAAAAAATAGGATACAAATGTGATGAATTAACCGAAGACAGCAGAAAACTTATTTTTGAGAATAAGGAGAAAAATATACGATACTTGCTTGTGAAACCGTCAGATGTAGGAATATACGTAGAGAAAGGTGCCGCAGACATAGGTGTGGTAGGGAAAGATATACTTTTAGAGAATGAATATGATATTTATGAACTCTTGGATCTGAAACTGGGAATATGTAAAATATCAGTTGCAGCCCTTGCAGGATATAAAGAGGATACGGAAAGAAAGCTTAGGGTAGCTACAAAGTATGTAAATACTGCCAAAAAGTATTATTCTTCATTGAACAGAGAAACAGATATAATAAAATTAAACGGTTCCATAGAACTGGCACCTATTCTGGAGCTTTCAGACGTAATAGTGGATATAGTGGAAACAGGAAATACTCTGAAAGAAAATAATCTGAAAGTAATAAATGATATTGAAGATATAAGCGCAAGGTTTATTGCAAATAAGACAAGTTATAAATTTAAAAATGAAGAGATAAAAAATATAGAAAAAAAACTAAGGGAGGTAATATGATAAAGACAATAAGATACAGCAGTGATACTGAACTGAGTGAGATATTTCCCAGAAGTCAGTTTGAATATGAAGATATTAACAAAAAAGTAAGAGATATAATAGAAGATGTAAAAGCTAACGGAGATAAAGCCCTCTATAAATACAGCGAGATGTTTGATGTAAAACTGGAGAGTCTTGTGGTAAGCAGCGAAGAGATAGAGGAAGCCTATAACAGAATTGATGAAGAATTCAAAGTGGTTTTACTTACAGCTGCTGAAAATATAAGAAAATTTCATGAAAAACAAGTCAGAAATAATTTTTTTATGAACGGAGAAGATGGAATTCTATTGGGACAAATGATAAATCCTATAGAAAAAGCCGGTATTTATATTCCCGGAGGAACGGCATCTTATCCATCTACAGTATTAATGAATGTGATACCTGCCAAGATAGCCGGCGTAGAAGAGATAATCCTTGTAACTCCGCCCAATAAAGCCGGAAAAATAGAAGATTCCATTCTTGCAGCTGCTAAAATAGCCGGAGCAGATAGAATATTTAAAATAGGGGGAGCACAGTCAATAGCAGCTTTAAGCTATGGTACTGAAACTATTCCAAAAGTATATAAAATAACAGGCCCTGGTAACATATATGTAGCTATGGCAAAGAAAATGGTTTATGGTGAAGTAGATATAGATATGGTGGCAGGGCCAAGCGAAATACTGGTAATTGCCGATGAGAACGCCATACCTGAAAATGTGGCTGCTGATCTGCTGTCACAGGCTGAGCATGACAAACTTGCTGCAAGTGTTTTGGTTACATCAAGTGAAGACCTTGCCGAAAAGGTAAGGATCGAACTGGAAAAACAGCTTGAAAAACTGCCAAGAAGAGAAACAGCAGAAGAATCATTGAAAAATAATGGAAGAATCATAATAACAAATACAATAGAAGATGCTGTAAAAATCAGCAATGAAATAGCACCGGAACATTTGGAACTTTGTGTAAGCGATCCGTTTTCCATCCTTGGAAAAATAAAGAATGCAGGTTCTATATTTTTAGGGAATAATACTCCAGAAGCATTGGGTGATTATCTTGCAGGACCGAATCATACACTGCCTACAAGCGGAACGGCAAAGTTTTCTTCGCCGCTGTCTGTAGATGACTTTATAAAGAAATCTTCTGTAATATACTATACTAAAGAAGCACTGGAAAAAGTAAAAGACAAAGTAATATGCTTTGCAGAAAAAGAAGGACTCAGCGCACATGCGGAGTCGGTAAGAATAAGAGTTGAAGGTGGTAAAAAATGAGCAGATTCTGGAATAATAAAGTAAAAGAGCTGGTTCCTTACACTCCGGGCGAACAGCCGAAAGACAAAAAATATATAAAACTGAATACAAATGAGTTTCCTTATTCACCGTCTCCAATGGTGGAAGATATAATAAAAAATTATGATTTTGAAGATTTGCGGCTGTATCCTGACCCTGATGTATCTGAACTAAAAAACGAAATTGCTTCATTCTATAATCTTGATACAGAAAATATATTCATAGGAAATGGTTCAGACGAAATTCTGGCTTTTGCTTTTATGACATATTTTAACAGCGGGGATAAAATATATTATCCGAATATAACATACAGCTTTTATCCTGTATATTCTGACTTATTTAATCTGAATCCGGAGACAATTCCTCTGAATGAAAGTTTTGAGATAGAGACTGATGATTATGAAAATCTAAACGGAGGAATAATTCTGGCTAATCCCAATGCCCCTACGAGTATTGCCTTGGTAAAGGGAGATATAGAAAAAATTATAGCTGCTAATAAAGATAATGTAGTAATAATTGATGAAGCATATATAGATTTCGGAGGAGAATCCGTATTGGATCTGATAAATAAATATGATAATCTGCTGGTTGTCCAGACATTTTCAAAATCAAGGGCGCTTGCCGGAATGCGTCTGGGCTTTGCAGCGGGAAATAAAGAGCTTATAAACGGTCTGGATAAGGTAAAGTTTTCTTTTAATTCTTATACAATTAACAGATTGTCCATAAAAGCCGGTGCAGCAGCTGTGAGAGACAGGGAATATTTCAAAAAAACAGTTGAAACACTTGTGAAAACAAGAGAAAAAACAAAAGTAGTTTTGAAGGAATATGGTTTTTTTGTTCCTGACTCTAAGGCAAACTTTCTATTTGTGAGTCATAACAGAATTTCCGGGGAAGAATTGTATCTAAGACTGAAAGATGAAGGAATTCTGGTAAGGTACTTCAAAAAGCCCAAAATAGACAATTTCATAAGGATAACTATAGGAACTGAAAAAGAGATGGAAATATTTACTGAAAAAATAAAAGAAATTTTAAAATAATTATTTTGAATATAATTTAGAAAAATGCTGGGAGGAATCGCCTTGAGAGAGACAATAATAGAAAGAAAGACCAATGAAACAGATATAAAGGTAAAACTAAATCTGGACGGAACAGGAAAATATAAAAATGATACAAAAATAGGATTTCTTAATCATATGCTTGATTTATTTGCAAAACACGGAAGATTTGATATGGAAGTTATCTGTAACGGAGATGTTGATGTAGACTATCATCACTCTGTGGAGGATATAGGAATAGTAATTGGAAAATGTTTTGCTGATATACTTGGGGATATAAGGGGAATAAAGAGATACGGGAATTTCTACATGCCGATGGATGAGGCTTTGACTCTGGCGGCAATAGATGTATGCGGACGTTCATATTTAAAATTTGATGTAGATATTCCTACACAAAAAGTAGGAAGTTTTGATACGGAACTGGTAAAGGAATTCTTTCTTGGCTTTACAAGAGGGATAGAAGCTACAATACATATAAAGACTTTCTACGGAGAAAATTCTCATCACATAATAGAATCTGTATTTAAAGGATTTGCAAGAGCTATGGCACAGGCAGTGGAGATCGATGAGAAATTTAAGGATGAGATATTGTCTACAAAGGGAGTGTTAGCATGATAGCTGTAGTTGATTACGGTGTAGGGAATTTATTCTCGTTAAAATCATCGCTTGATTATACAGGACTTCAAAATATATTTACAAATAATGAAGAAGAAATAAGAAATGCAGATGCTTTGATACTTCCCGGAGTGGGAGCTTTCAGGGATGCGATAGATATTCTCAATAAGACAGGACTGGGAAACGTGGTAAAAGAGGAAGCCGGGAAAGGAAAAAAAGTATTGGGAATATGTCTCGGCATGCAGCTTTTATTTGACAGGAGTCATGAATATGGTGATTATAAAGGGCTTGGACTTATAAAAGGAGATGTAGTTGCCATGAAAGATAATATTGAAAATAAAAAGCTGAAAATTCCGCATATGGGCTGGAATAGTCTCGAATTTTTTAAGGAAGATGAGATTTTGAAATATATAAATGAGGGTGAATATGTATATTATGTGCATTCATATTATGCCAAAAACTGTGATGAATCTGTAATTGCCTGTTCGGATTATGAGATAAAGATACCCGGAATAGTAAAAAGCAATAATATTTACGGCATACAGTTCCACCCTGAAAAGAGCGGGAAAACAGGATTAAATATATTAAAAGCTTTTGGGGAGATGATATAAATGGTAATATTTCCGGCAATAGATCTGAAAAACGGGGAAGCAGTGAGACTAACACAGGGAGACTATAATCAGGTAAAGGTATATTTCAAAAATCCCGAAGAAGTCCTTGAATTTTTTAAGAAAAATAACAGCAGTCATCTTCACATAGTTGATCTTGACGGGGCAAGCAGCGGTAAAACAGAGAATTTTGATACTATAAAAAAACTTGTAGAAAACAGCGACTTTTTTATTCAGGTCGGTGGTGGAATCAGGAACGAAGAAAGAATAAAAAGGTATTTGGAACTTGGAGTCAGCAGGGTGATATTAGGAACAGCAGCAATTGAAAATCCTGAATTTCTGGTAGAAATGGTTCATAAATACAGAGATAAGATAGCAGTTTCAGTAGATGCACACGATCAGAAAGTAGCAGTAAACGGTTGGAAAGAAGTAAAGTCAATAGATTCTTTTGAATTCTGCAAAACATTATCGGACATTGGGGTTGGTAATATTATCTATACTGATATTTCCAAAGACGGAAAAATGAGCGGAACAAATATTGAGATATATAGAAGATTAAGCAAAGAAATAAAGTCAAAAATAACAGCTTCCGGAGGAATAACATATAAAGAAGAAATAAGCGAACTGAAATCTTTAAATATATACGGGGCAATAGTAGGAAAAGCTATATACGAGAATACTCTGAATCTGGAAGAGATTATAGGAATAGCCAAATAAATTCAGGAGGAAGTCTGATGATAACAAAAAGAATAGTTCCCTGTCTTGATGTAAGGGACGGAAGAGTAGTAAAGGGAAAAAATTTTAAAGGGATTCAAGATGTAGATGATCCTGTGGAACTTGCAAAATTTTATAACGAGTCTGGTGCTGATGAGCTGGTATTTTATGATATAACTGCTTCCTTTGAAAAGAGGGGAATCTTTATAGATGTATTAAAAAATGTAGCTAAAGAAGTATTTATTCCGCTGACAGTAGGCGGAGGAATAAATAGTGTAGATGATTTTGATGCAGTATTAAAAGCCGGTGCTGACAAAGTAAGTGTAAATTCCGGAGCTGTAAAGAATCCTGATCTCATCAGGGAAGCTGCTGAAAAATACGGGAATCAATGTGTTGTTTTGTCAATTGATATAAAAAGAGTAGATGGAAGATACTGTGTTTTTTCTAACGGCGGAAGGATAAATACAGGAATAGATGCAATAGAATGGGCTGAACTGGGAGAGAAAAACGGTGCAGGCGAACTGGTAGTTAATAGTATAGATACAGATGGAGTAAGGAACGGTTTTGATCTGGAATTATTAAAAGATATAAGCCAAAATCTGAGTATACCGGTAATAGCTTCAGGCGGCGCAGGTTCGATGGAACATTTCAGGGATGTATTTATGCTGGACGGAGTAGATGCCGGACTGGCTGCTTCTATATTTCACTTTAAAGAAATAGATATAATGGATTTGAAAAGATATTTGAAAAATAATAATATAGTAGTAAGAATATAGGAGGAAATATGGTATTATATAATAACATAAAGGAACTAAAGTTTGACAAAAACGGTCTTATGCCTGCAGTGGTTCAGGATTATTATACAAAAGAAATTCTGACTGTAGCATATATGAATTCCCAAAGTCTGGAAATCACTATTAAAGAGGGAAAAACATGCTTTTACAGCAGAAGCAGACGGGAACTCTGGAGAAAGGGCGAAACTTCAGGTAATTATCAGCATGTAGTCAGTATAAAATCTGATTGTGATAATGATTCTCTTGTAATAGAAGTGATCAAGGATGGACCGGCATGTCACACAGGAACAGAATCTTGCTTTAATAATTTACTTTTCAAAACTCGTGAGGAAAATTTTACTATTAAAAAACTGTATGATTTGATAAAAGAAAGAAAAACAAGTAATACAGAAAATTCTTATACTTCTTATTTATTTGAAAAAGGTCTGGATAAAATACTGAAAAAAATTGGAGAAGAGTGTACCGAAGTAATAATAGGTGCCAAAAATTCCGGAAACGAAGAACTTATATATGAACTTGCAGATCTTACTTATCACTCAATGGTTCTTATGATAGAAAAAGGCATTACTCTTAATGATATAAAAGCAGAATTAGAAAGAAGGCAGGTAGTCGACAAGAAGGTGAAACAGGAAAAGATGAAATAAAGGAGGTAATATGAAATTTTTATCAAACTTGCATACTCATACACTTTACTGTGATGGTAATAATGAAGCTGAGGACTATATAAAAAAAGCAATAGAACTGGGATTTGTGAGTATCGGCTTTTCAGGTCATTCATACATTGCGGGAAATCTTGGTGAGGGCTGGTGCATGAGTGAAGAAGGAACTTTGGAATACATAAAAGAACTAAAGAATTTAAAAGAAAAATACAAAGATAAAATCGAAGTTTATATTGGTCTGGAAACAGATTACTATTCCGGTTATAAAAAAGATATAAAGGGTAAATTATCTCTGGACTATACTTTGGGATCTGTCCATTTAATAAAAAATGAAACTAACGGTAAATACTACAGTATTGACAGTTCGCCGGAAATAACCGAAGAGGGAATAAAAGCTTTCGGGGGAGTAAATAACTATATAAAAAAATATTACGATACATTATTAAAAATGATTGTGGAACAGGAGCCGGACATTATCGGCCATATCGATCTTGTAAAAAAGTTTAATTCTGGAAACAGATATTTTGATGAAACTGAAGATTGGTATGTAAATCTGATTAACGAAACTCTTGATAAAATAAAAAATACTAATTCTATAATTGAGATTAATACCGGGGCTATGTCAAGAGGGTGGACAGACTTTCCTTATCCGTCTAAGTTTATTCTGGAACTTATTCTGAAGAAGGATATTCCGATAACACTAAATTCTGATGTGCATTCAGTAGAAAATATAGATTATTATTTTGATGAATCTATGGAAGTAGTAAAGGAAACAGGATTCAAAAAAATGAAAATTTTGAAAGGATCAAAATTTCAGGATATTGAAGTAAAATAGTATCCTGAATGTTTTGATATAACAAAATATAATTTTTTTATTATATAAATTTTACAAAAAGGAGAGTAGTAGAAATGGAAAATGAAAGATACGAACTTAACAAAAATCTGGCTCAAATGCTGAAAGGCGGAGTTATTATGGATGTCTCCACTCCGGAACAGGCAAAAATAGCAGAAGAAGCAGGAGCTGCGGCTGTAATGGCTCTGGAAAGAATCCCGGCTGATATAAGAGCTGTAGGCGGAGTGTCAAGAATGAGCGATCCTAAAATGATAAAAGGAATTCAGGCAGCCGTAAGTATTCCGGTAATGGCAAAAGCAAGAATAGGACATTTTGTAGAAGCACAGATATTAGAAGCTCTTGAGATAGATTATATAGATGAAAGCGAAGTTTTATCACCGGCAGATGATAAATATCATATAAATAAAAGTAAATTTAAAGTACCATTTGTATGCGGGGCAAAAGACCTCGGGGAAGCACTTAGAAGAATTCAGGAAGGTGCCTCTATGATAAGAACAAAAGGGGAACCCGGAACAGGTGATATAGTTCAGGCTGTGAGACATATGCGTGCAATGATGAGTGAAATCAAAAGAGTACAGAATATGGATGAAGATGAATTATATTTTGCAGCAAAAGAATTTCAGGTATCATATGATATACTTAATTTTGTACATAAAAACGGGAAACTTCCAGTGGTGAATTTTGCAGCAGGAGGAGTAGCTACTCCGGCAGATGCAGCATTGATGATGCAGCTTGGTGCAGAAGGTATATTTGTAGGATCAGGAATTTTTAAATCGGGTGATCCTAAAAAAAGAGCACAGGCTATAGTAAAAGCAGTAACAAATTATAACGATTTTAAGATTCTTGCTGAAATATCAGAAGATCTGGGAGAAGCTATGGTAGGAATAAATGAAAGTGAAATTCAGATATTAATGGCTGAAAGAGGAAAGTAAAATGAATATTGGAATTTTAGCACTTCAGGGAGCTTTTAAAGAACATAAAGATATTTTAGAGCTGCTTGGGGTAGACTCATATGAGATTAGAAAAAAATCAGACTTACAAAAGCGACCAGATGGTCTAATTCTTCCGGGCGGTGAAAGTACAGTTATTGGAAAGCTTTTAAATGAACTGGATATGACAGCAGAAATAAAGAGTATGATTGAAAATGGTGTGCCTGTGTTTGGGACATGTGCTGGTCTGATATTGCTTGCTAAAAAAATAGAAAATGATGAAAAAGTTCATTTGGGATGTATGAATATAAATGTACAAAGAAATGCATATGGCAGACAACTGGGAAGTTTTGTCACTAAAGAAGAATTCGAAGGGATAGGAAAGATTCCTATGGTATTTATAAGAGCACCGTACATTAAAACTGTTGGTGATAATGTAAAAATATTATCGGAAGTTCAGGGGGAAATCATTGCCGCAGAGGAAAAAAATATACTTGTTACTGCATTTCATCCCGAACTAACCAAGGACACCAGAGTACATAAATACTTTATAAATAAAATTCTAGAATAACTTTACTAATCTTATTTGAGTTTCATGGCTACTTTATGATATAATAACTTTAGAATAATATTAACAATTAGACTGGAGGAAGTACAATGAGTGATATGAAAGATAAGTTTGAAGAAGTGAAAGATGATGTACATGAAAAAGCAGACAATGCTAAAATAAAATTAGATAAGACAGTAGAGGATGTAAAGGAATATGCTCATGATGCCGGAGAAGAAATGAAACATACCGGTGAAGCTGCCAAAGAAAAATTTTCAGAGGTAAAAGATCAGGTGAAATCTGGTTTTGATCAGACAGTGTCAGATGTAATGGAAGTAACAGCTGATGATAAAAATAAAGCTGTTATTATGCATGTGCTGGCTATATTCTTTAGTTTTATACCTTCATTAATATTTTATTTTGCATTAGCAGATACTTCGGAATTTTTAAAAGAAGAAGCTAAAAATGATTTAAATTTTCAAATAACTCTTCTAATCGCATACTTTGTTGCAGGTATTTTATGGATCGTTTTAATTGGAGTCTTCTTGACATTTGCATTAGGAATTTGTGGTCTTGTATTTGAAATACTAGCATTAGTAAAAGCCAAAGACGGAGAGCATTATAAATTCCCATTCTCATTGAAACTAATAAAATAATAAATAAAAGTTGCAGCAGCAGATTTTGTTATCTGCTGTTTTTATATAAAAACTATAATTTCAGGGGAAAATTATGAATGATTATACAAAAAAAGTCTTAAAGATAATAAAATCTATTCCTAAGGGAAAAACAATGTCATATGGCGATATAGCCAAAACAGCCGGAAAAAACAGAGGTGCAAGAGAAGTATCGCGAATTTTGCACAGTTGTAGTGAAAAACATGAGCTGCCATGGCACAGAGTTATAAATTCTCATGGGAAGATAAGCCTTCCTGGGGAGGCGGGGCAGTTTCAGCGTGAAATGCTTGAACAGGAAGGAGTCCGTTTTGATAAAAGCGGAAAAATCAACGAAATTTACATAAAGAAAGGAAAAGGATCAAATGCTGATAAGGAAAGAAGAAAAAAGGGACTTTGATGAAATCAGAAATATAAATAATATATGCTTTAATGGAGAATATGAAAGTAAGCTTGCAGATAATATCCGAAAAGGAGACAATTTTATACTTTCACTTGTTGCGGAAGATAACGGAAAAATAGCAGGGCATATTATGTACAGCAGAATAAAAATCGGAGATATCGATTCTGTGGCTCTTGCTCCTATGTGCGTACTTCCTGAATATCAAAAAAAAGGAATTGGTACAGATCTGATAAAAGAAAGTTTTAAATATCTCATAGAAATGAATGAAAAAAATATAGTAGTTTTAGGACATACAGATTTTTACAGCAGACTTGGATTTGAAAAAGCGGCAGATTACGGAGTAAAATGTCCGTTTACAGTTCCAGATGAAGTTTTTATGGTAATTGAACTGGAAAAAGGAAGTCTCAAAGCGGGAGTAGTAGAATATGGAGAAGAATTTTCAATGTAAGAAAAAAGGAGTGATCTATATTAGAATCATTCCTTTTTTGTTTCGGGTTTTTTTGAAAATTTTACAATAGTTCCCATTTCATATAAATAATATGTAATTATAGAAGCTTTTTCCTTATCAGTTAGTATAACCAGAAGATCTCCGTTTTTCAAAACTGTATTTCCATTAGGGATAAATTCATGACCATCCCGTCTTATTCCTGCGAGAAGTGTATCAGCGGGCCATGTCAGGTCTTTTACCATTTTATCTGACAGTCTTGAATCAGCTATTACAGGTATAGTTACAGTAATTATCTTTTTTTCTTTCTTGATATTATCTGAAGCAAAAGACATATTATTAAATAAAACATCATAAACAGGTTCCAGATTTATAAATTCAGTTATAACATACGATACCGCCGCTATAAATGTCAAAGCAAATAAATGAGAGAAGTTGCCTGTCATTTCCAATATCAAAATTATCCCCGTAATTGGTGCTCTTACCACAGCAGTGAAGTAAGCAGCCATTCCCAAAATTATATAATGTGTAATATAAATGTCAGAAACACCAAATATATCCACTATAAATATTCCATAAATTTTTCCCAATAAAGCTCCTATTACCAGCATGGGAAGAAATATTCCACCGGGAAATCCGCTGCTGTAAGATACAAGAGTATATAAAAA
The DNA here is from genome assembly GCF_024158605.1 of Sebaldella sp. S0638. Lineage (NCBI taxonomy): Bacteria > Fusobacteriati > Fusobacteriota > Fusobacteriia > Fusobacteriales > Leptotrichiaceae > Sebaldella > Sebaldella sp. S0638. The sequence goes on from NZ_JAMZGM010000037.1 coordinate 31,586, forward strand.
TTTTCCTGTAAGAAGTAAAAAAAGTATTAAAAGCGGAGTAGGATACTGTGCTATTTTTTCTATAAGATCATGACCGCCTCCTGTGATATCTTTAAACAGAAAAGCTGTAAAAAATGCAGTAAGCATTAAAACTGTTACTTTTAAATAAGGATTCAAATTAATTTTCTTATATATTTTTTGAAATCTCACCAGATTATCGCTAAAAAGCTTTCCCATAAATGACATTATTATTCCAAATATCAAAACAAGAAAAATTTCCATTAATGGATTAAATTCAGCAGGGGCTGTCACTTCAAAATTGAAAACCGGATGATATCCTAAAAATATTCTGGTAAGAAAATCTGCTGTAATACTGGCTATCAAGGTACAGATCAACAGAAGCGGTGAAAAAAATTTATGTAATTCTTCGAGAGCGAATACTACACCGGCAAGGGGAGCATTAAACGCTGCAGCAAGTCCTGCACTTGCACCGCAGGTAATAAAATATTTCTTTTCCATCTCAGAACGCCCTGTGACTTCATTTATTCCTTCGCCTACAAGAGCTCCTAGATGTATTGACGGCCCTTCCCGCCCTAAAGAAAGACCAATACCTATACTTAAAAGTCCGCCGAAAAACTTCAAAATCAGTTCAGGAAGCCATCTAAAACGGATTTTCTGCATAAGCAGGGCTTTTACCTGAGGGATTCCGCTGCCTGATATAAGGGGAAATTTTGTCACAAGAAACTGTAATATAAAACCTGTGAATACAAATATAATTATTCCTGTGAAAAAAGTTACTATTGATAAATTATTAAAGAGCCTTTCCCGTAAAATACCTGCTTCATCAAGTCCCAGTCTGTATATAATAACTACAAGTCCGGCAAATATACCGGTCAACAAACTGTAAAAAATCATCAGAAGGTTATGTTTTCGGGATTTTAGCTTCTGCCAGTTTGTTAATAAATTTAAAAGATCATTTTTCATATTTTTCATTCCTTTAATTCGAATATATTTATAATAATAACAGATAATTAACTTCATATCAAATAAAAAAAATAATAACGTCTTGCTTTCTATAATTAGAATATACTATAATATAAGGAGTTTGATGGAGGATAATAAAATGAAAATAATTGATAAAAACAATATTTCAGAGCTAAAAAAACAGAAAAATATTATAATACTAGGAAATTTTGACGGGATACATCTAGGACATCAGGAACTAATAAAAAGAGGGATTGAATGTGCTGAGGGAACAGAATACAAAACTGTTTTATACACTTTTAAAGCACATACAAATCAGAATATAAAACTTTTGACCAATAATGAAGAAAAGATTTTACTTCTGAAAGAATTTAACCTTGACTATGTTTATTTTGAAGAATTTGAAGAGGTGAGAGATTTATCACCTGAAGAGTTTATACAAAATATCATAATGGACAGATTACATTCTGATAAAGTCATATGCGGCTTTGATTTTACATTTTCAAAAAATAAATCAGGAAATACTGACCTGCTGAAAAAGCTTGGACAGGAAAATGGAGTCAAGGTAGTAATTATAGATTCTGTAAAAGATCAAAGCGGTGAGGTTATCAGCAGTACACGTGTGAGAAAATATATAGAAGAAGGTGACCTGACTGATGCAACAAAGCTTTTGGGACATTATCCCATTATAGCAGGAGAAGTAGTCCATGGCAGAAAGATGGCACGTCAGATGGGATTTCCTACAGCTAATCTTATATTTGAGAATAAAGTCTATCCGCCTTTTGGAGTTTATGGAGTTTATGTAAAAATAGAAGGAGACAGCATTGTTTATAACGGTGTAATGAATCTCGGGAAAAATCCTACGTTAAAGCCTGGAGAATTAAGTGTAGAGGTTCATATACTGAATTTTGACAAGTTTATATATGGTCAGAAAATCACAATTTATGTCTTGGAAAAAATTAGTGATGAAATAAAATTCAACGGAATAGACCAACTGGTCGAAAAGATAGGGAACGACGTAAAATACTGGAAAAAGAAAGTGAAAGATGAATATGGCGATACAGATAAAACTGGAAAATTTTGAGGGTCCTCTTGATCTTTTGATCCATTTAGTGGAAAAAAACAAAATGGACATCACAAAGATTGATATATCCCAAATTATAGAAGATTATTTGCTGTATATAAAAGAAGCCCAGGAACTAAACCTGAAAATAAAAGTAGAGTTTCTTGTAATGGCAACAGAGCTTATAGAAATAAAAGCCTATTCTATACTTAATAAAGGTAAAAAAGAAGAAAGAGAAGAAGATCTGGAAAAACGTATTATTGAATATAAATTATTTAAAGAAATTTCAGAAAAGCTGGCTGAATATGAAAATGAGTACAATATTGCATATAAACGATCAGGAAATCAAAGTGTCGTACCATCAGAGATAGAGTATGACCTGTCAGCTTTAAGCATAAATAATTTATTTTCCCATTTCCAAAATCTTCTGAAGGAAGAAGTAAAAGTCACGATAAAGGTGGAGCTCGAAGAAGAGTACACAATAGAAGAAGCCTACAGAGAGGTCAGGGAAATGATAAATACTAAAGAAAGGGTAAATTTTAATATGTTACTGAAAAATAAGTACACACGTCTGCGTATAGTATCATTATTTTTATGTGTATTAGATCTTTTTAAAGACGGTGTGATAGATATACAATTTGAAGGAAATGAATTTTATGTTATGAGGTTGAATTATGTTTAAATCTAGTTTATTGGTTATGATTATAAATATGCTGAGCAGAATTCTGGGATTGGTCAGGGAAATTCTTATAGGAAGTTTCTTTGGAGCAACAGGAATGACAGATGCATATTTCGGAGCGTTTAAGATATCTAATTTTTTTACGCAGCTTTTGGGAGAGGGAGCATTAGGTTCTGTATTTATCCCTTTATATAATGAAAAAAGGGAACTGGAAGGAAAAGAAAAAGCAGATGATCTTATATTCTCAGTATTAAATCTGGTATTTGCATTTTCGACCACGGTGTCAATATTTATGATTCTGTTTTCGGAATACATGCTGAAAATATTTGTAGGGTTCAAAGATGAGGCAAGATTCAATGTTGCAAATAATCTGTTAAAAATAATGGCTTTTTACTTTTTATTTATATCATTATCAGGGATAGTATCAGCTGTTTTAAATAACTTTAAGAAGTTTTTGATATCTACATCCACAGCACTTGTATTTAATCTGACTATTATATGCGGAGTATTATTATTCGGTAAAAAATATGGAATCTACGGTTTAGGGGTTTCTGTGTTACTATCAGGATTATTTCAGCTTTTAATGCAGCTTCCTCAGTTTTTCATGATAGTTAAGAGATATAAGTTTGTATTTAATGTTAAAGACAGGTATATAAGGGAATTGTTTTTACTTATGATTCCCACGCTGATTGGAATTTTTGGATATCAGATAAATGAAATGATTGATACAAGGTTCGCAGCAGCGCTGACACCAGGAACAGTAAGTGCTTTGAATTATTCGAGCAGATTGTATTTACTGCCTATTGGTGTATTTGCAATATCATTATCGGTCGTGATTTTTCCAAGTTTATCACAAGCAGCAGTTAAGAAGCAAATGAATGTCGTGAAAAGTCAAATAGAGCGTGGAATGAATATGCTGGCATTTTTCGTAATTCCTTCACAGATAGTGCTTATATTTTACGCCAAAGAAGTAGTTTCATTAATTTATAAAAGAGGAGCTTTTAGGGAAGATATGATCATAGTCACATCTCAGGCGCTGGCGTTTTATTCGGGAGGATTATTGTTTTTCTCTACAATACACCTTCTTACAAGAAGTCACTATGTATTTAAAGACAGAAAAAGACCTGTTATGTCCTCATTTGTAGGAATAGGAATAAATATAGTCCTTGATTTTCTCCTTTATAAGCACTATAAGCATATGGGACTGACATTTGCTACATCAACAGCAGCTATGGTAAATTATTTGATACTTTTATTTTCACTAAATAAGAACTATATAAAAATTGATTTTTTCAAATATATTAAATTTATAATTCTTACATTGATCATATCCGGAATAGCATATGGTGTTTCATATATCGTTCCGGAAATAGGGGACTTTAGAATTTCAATAATTATAAAACTAATAATATTTGCCATAGTATACTTATTATTATGGTCGCCAAAGATAATAAAGCAAAAGATAAATATGTTCGGATAACGCATATAAAATACTTCTGATGAATATCAGGGGTATTTTTTTGTAAATTTTATATTTTCTAAATGTAACAGGGGAAAATATATCTTTGGAATCGCTGATTAGAAGGGGATTGTATTGATTTTGTCATATTTCTCACGAACAGGATATTGCGTTTTTGCAACATTTTGATAAAGGGGTACCTCCATAATTAATGTGATTTAGCACCACACAATCATTTAATAGAATGAATTCAAGGCTTCCATTAATT